>CAYVDF010000055.1:0-596 GCA_964450475.1 uncultured Pseudactinotalea sp. | reverse complement strand
GATCGAGCTGACCGGCGAGACCGTGCACGTGGTGGCACGCCCGTCGGGCACCGAGCCTATGGTGCGCGTCATGGTCGAAGCCGCCGAGCCAGAAACCGCCCAGCGCTATGCGGATGACCTCGCCGCGGTCGTCCGGGAACACCTGGCCGTCCCGAGCAACGCGTAACGGACGCCGCTGCGGCGCGAGCTTGTGGCCGCGTTGTCGTCCCGTCGCCAGCGTTTCGCGCGCTGCTGTTCTGCGTGCTTGTGCTCTGCGGGCCGACGTCCGGGTGTCGTAACTCGTCCGTCGCGCGGCCGACTTACGCCCTCGCACCTGCTTCGCCTCGCCTACTTCCTGTTCATAACTCCTCCAAAATTTTTCACGGCGGATTGCGAAGCGCGTCGATTCAAGGCTGATATGTCGCGGGACCTCGTGGTCGGAAATTTTGGAGGAGTTATGAACAAGGGTGCGGCCACAACGGCGCGGGCATGACGAAAGAAGGGGCTCGCGCTGGCGCGAGTCTGCAGCCTCCGCGCGCGACGCGCGCGGGAACGGCGCTCTCGTCTGGCCGTAACCCCCGGGCTGGTACCGTCGCCCTCATCTGGCGCCGTCGCCT
>CAYVDF010000054.1:0-11437 GCA_964450475.1 uncultured Pseudactinotalea sp. | reverse complement strand
AAACGGATCGTCACGCCCTCATCGGGTTGCACGCGAATTACGATCGCGTTGTGGCCGAGTTCTTGGGTGTCTTCGGCATCGAAGGGCAAGTGAGGGGCCCGCTTGAACACGACGGCGATCTCGGTGACCCTGCGTCCGAGTCGCTTGCCGGTTCGGAGGTAGAACGGCACACCAGCCCACCGGCGGGTATCGATATCGAGGCGAAGGGCCGCGAACGATTCCGTGGTGGACTCGGGGTTCATTCCCTCTTCTTCGAGATAGCCGTTGACTTCTCGCCCTGCCTGCCACCCACCGAGGTACTGCCCGCGCGCGGAGTGCGCATCGAGGTCCTCGGGTAGACGCACGGCCGAGAGGACTTTTTCTTTTTCCGCCCGCAGGTCGTCGGCATCGAATGAGACAGGCTCTTCCATCGCGGTCAGCGCGAGAAGCTGGAAGAGGTGGTTTTGAATGACGTCGCGTGCCGCGCCAATGCCGTCGTAGTAGCCGGCGCGGCTGCCGATGCCGATGTCTTCAGCCATCGTGATCTGCACGTGATCGACGTAGTTGTTGTTCCAAATCGGTTCGAACATCGTGTTGGCAAAGCGAATCGCGAGAATGTTCTGCACGGTTTCTTTGCCAAGGTAGTGGTCAATCCGGAAAACGGAGTCAGGGGGGAACACCTTCGAGACGACGGCGTCGAGTTCTTTGGCGGATTGCAGGTCCTGACCGAAGGGTTTTTCGATGACGACGCGCCGCCAGGCCTTGCCCGCGCTCTCTGACAAACCAGATGCCGCGAGTTGCTCGCACACGATGGGGAACTGGCTCGGTGGGATCGATAGGTAGAAAGCGTGGTTACCCTGAGTGCCGCGTTCGGCGTCGAGTTCTTGGACCGTTGCGACGAGCCGTGAGAACGCCTGGGAGTCCGCAAATTCGCCCTGGACGAAGCGGAAGCCTTGGCCGAGGTGTTGCCAGACCTCCTCATCGAACTCAGTGCGTGCGTGCTCGCGGATGGCCTCCTTGGCGTTCTCCCGGAACTCATCGTCATCCCATTCCCGCCGGGCAAAGCCGACGAGGGCGAAGCCTGGGGGGAGCAGCCCGCGGTTAGTGAGATCGTAGATCGCCGGGAGAAGCTTCTTTGTTGCCAGATCCCCGGTGACCCCAAAAATCACCAAACTCGACGGTCCCGCAATCCGCGGCATGCGGCGATCCGATGGGTCGCGCAGGGGATTGCCGGGGTTGTCAGAGCCCATTGGCACGCTCCATTTCCAAGAGCTTCGTTAGGCGTTCAGTGATTCGAGGGCCGCTTCGACGACAGCCTCGGTGGTGAAGCCGTACTTCTCGAACATGACCTCGGCCTCTGCGGATGCTCCGTAATCTTCGATCGATACGGCGCGTCCCTTGATACCGAGGTACTTGTGCCACGGTGAAGCAACGCCGGCCTCAACGCTGACACGAGCCGTGACCGAGGAGGGCAGGACGCTCTCGCGGTACTCCTCATCCTGGTCGTCAAACCATTCGAGGCACGGTGCCGAGACGACGCGGGTCGGGATCCCGCGCGATTCGAGTTCTGCCTGTGCATCGACCGCGAGGGAGACCTCGGAGCCCGTGGCGATAAGGATGACCTCCGGATCGCTCGAGGCGTCCTTCAGCACGTATGCGCCCTTCGCGAGGCCATCGGCATCGGCAAAACCGTCGGTACCACGTGGGAACGTCGGCACGTTTTGACGGGTGAGCACGAGACCAACGGGCTGGCCGTGGCGAGCGAGCGTCGCCTTCCACGCTGCCGTCGTCTCGTTAGCGTCGGCTGGGCGGACAACGGCGAGGTTCGGGATGACGCGCAATGCGGCGAGGTGTTCGATCGGCTGGTGGGTTGGGCCGTCCTCACCGAGGCCGATCGAGTCGTGCGTCCATACGAACACGGGTGAGGTCCGTTGCAAAGCTGCAAGGCGAACCGCGGGGCGCATGTAGTCGGAAAACGTCAGGAACGTCCCGCCGTAGGGGCGCGTGTCCCCAGATAGGGAGATCCCGTTGAGGATCGCACCCATCGCGAACTCGCGAATCCCAAAGTGAAGGGTGCGTCCGTACTGGTTTCCAGTGAAGTCCTTCGTGGAGCGTCTTTCGGGGATGAATGAGGGCTCGCCATCCATCGTCGTGTTATTCGAGCCAGCGAGGTCAGCCGACCCACCCCAGAGTTCGGGCAGCACATCGGCGAGGGCGTTGAGCACCTTGCCTGATGCGGCGCGCGTGGCGATCGAGGTTCCTGCTTCGAAGACTGGCAGTGCTTCGTCCCAGCCATCGGGGAGCTCACGGGCCTTGAGGCGGTCATATAGTTCAGCGCGCTCGGGGTTCTTTTCCCTCCAGGCATCGAAAGCTTCGTGCCACTCAGCGTGCATCTTGGAGCCGCGCTCCACGAGCCCGCGGGTGTGGGCGATGACGTCGTCAGGGACCTCAAACGAGGTGTTCGGGTCAAAACCGAGGGCCTCTTTCAGGCCGGCAACCTCATCAGAACCGAGCTTCGCACCGTGTGCCGCGGCCGTATCCTGCTTCGTGGGGCTCGGCCACGCCATGATCGTGCGAAGACGAATGAAGGAAGGTTGGTTCGTGTTCTCCTTCGCGGCAGTAATTGCCGCGTTGAGGGCATCGACGTCCTCTACATAGTTCGTGTCACCGTTCGTCCAGTCAACGTCCTGGACGTGCCAGCCATACGCTTCGTACCGCTTCAGCACATCCTCGGTGAACGCGATCGGGGTGTGTCCTTCAATGGTGATGCGGTTGTCGTCCCAAATGACGATGAGGTTATCGAGCTCCTGAGTTCCCGCGAGCGAGGAGGCTTCGCTAGAGACACCTTCCTGCAGGTCGCCGTCACCGACGATGACGTAGACGTGGTGGTCAAAGGGTGACTCTCCACGGGGTGCGTCGGGATCGAAGAGGCCCCGTTCGCGGCGTTGCCCCATCGCCATTCCCACGGCCATGGCAATTCCTTGGCCGAGCGGGCCGGTGGTCGCCTCAACACCGTCGGTGTGGTGAACTTCTGGGTGCCCCGGGGTTTTGGAACCCCATGTACGCAGATCCTTGATGTCCTGCAGTTCAAGACCGAAGCCGCCAAGATAGAGCTGGATGTATTGCAGCAGCGCGGCGTGACCCGCGGAAAGAATGAACCGGTCACGGCCTGCCCAACGAGGGGAGGATGGGTCGTGACGCATGACATTTTGGTAGAGCAAGTAGGCGGCCGGTGCGAGCGAAATCGCTGCCCCCGGGTGGCCGTTTCCCTTGTGTTCGACAGCGTCAGCAGCAAGCGCCTTCGCGGTCTTTACAGCCTGGATATCGAGATCGGACCATCCCAGCGACTGCGCTTGGGGGGATGCTGCGTTCACAGGACCTTCCTTCTTGCCCGTCGGGCATCGGTATTTTTCGCGTCTCTACCAGCCAATAGGCGAGGCAGGTTTCCGTCAAGTTTTCGCGGACATGCCTGCAGCGAAAAGGTGCTGTAGGCCATAGATCGATGATATCGCTTCTGGCTTATGTCAATTAGACTGATGGAAGGCCACGAGCCTCATCGTTCGATCTTTCTGGAGTATCTGATTGCACGCAACATCCGCGGCTAGCGCACACGTAGGCCATCATTCGGCGTCACTCAAAGAACGCGTTGGTGGGTTCATCGCTCTGACGAAACCCCGCATCGTTGAGCTGCTGCTCATCACGACCGTTCCCACGATGATCGTCGCCGCTGGCGGCTGGCCCGGCACTAGTTTCCTTAACGGTTTGTGGCTCGTGTTTGCAACCGTGCTTGGGGGAACCCTCGCGGCAGGCTCGGCCAACACATTCAACATGTGGTACGACCGCGACATCGATGCAGTCATGAGCCGAACGAAGAACCGCCCGCTCGTGACCGGGCTCGTGACCCCAACCGAAGCCCTTGTGTTTTCGGCAACGCTCGCGGTCATCTCTGTGCTGTGGCTCGGCTTCACCGTCAACTGGCTCGCTGCATGGCTCGCGCTTGCCGCGAACATCATGTATTCGATCGGCTACACGATTCTCTTGAAGCGCCACACGAAGCAAAACATCGTGTGGGGTGGCTCTGCTGGGGCGATGCCTGTGCTCATCGGTTGGGCAGCCGTCACCGGCACCGTGGGCTGGGCTCCCGTGTTGCTCTTCCTCATTATTTTCTTCTGGACCCCGCCGCACTACTGGCCGCTGAGCATGAAGTTCAAAAAGGACTACGCCGACGCCGGCGTACCGATGCTCCCCGTAAGCGACCCGGCCCCGCTCGTTGCATGGCAGATGATCCTGTACACGATCGCCATGGTTGCCGCCTCGCTCGTACTCATTCCGGTCGCGCAGCTGGGCGTGCTCTACGCGGTTGTTGCCCTTGCCTCGGGAGCTTGGTTCACCTACCTGTGCGTGCAGCTTTGGCGCCGCGCAAAGGCTGATCAAAAGCTCGCTGCGATGAAGGTCTTCCACGCCTCGATCACCTACCTCACCGTGCTGTTCGTGGCTATGGCAATCGACCCGTTCCTGCCGTTCTAACAAAGACACACCGTGGATCGCGCCCTCCGCCTCTACCTTGCGCACCTCACGGTCGAGCGCGGGCTCTCGGCTCACACCCTCGCCGCCTACACGCGTGACCTGAGCAGATACGTCGATTACCTGAAGAGTGAGGGCATCGCCAACCTCTCAGATGTCAGCGAAGCTATCGTCTCGCAGTACCCCGAAGTGCTGCGCTCAGGCTCCGATGGCAACACCGCGCTCTCACCATCGTCCGCTGCCCGGGCAACGGTCGCCGTGCGCGGGTGGCACAAATTTGAATTCCAAGAAGGCCACACGCCGTCCGACCCGGCCGCGGGTGTCAAACCCCCTGGGACTCCGAAACGACTTCCCAAAGCGATCTCGGTGGAGGACATCAATCGCCTGATTGACGGCGCCGCCGCCGCACCAGAGCCGCTCGGACTGCGCGATCGCGCGGTCGTCGAAGTGCTTTACGGCACCGGTGCCCGCATTAGTGAGGTCGTGGGATTAGCGGTTGACGACGTCGATACGAGCTCGGGAGCACTCCGGTTGTTCGGCAAGGGCCGCAAAGAACGCATCGTGCCACTCGGAACGTACGCGAGCGAGGCCCTCGACGCCTACCTCGTGCGCTGCCGGCCAGTGCTCGCAACGGGCGGTAGCGGCGGCTCGAGCCTCTTTCTTAACCAGCGTGGAAACCCGCTCTCGCGGCAAAGTGCGTGGGCAATCCTGCAGGATGCAGCGCAACGCGGGGGGCTAACAACGCAGATTTCCCCGCACACGCTGCGCCACTCCTACGCGACCCACTTGCTCGCTGGGGGAGCCGACGTACGCGTCGTCCAGGAACTCCTTGGCCACGCGTCGGTTGCGACGACCCAGATTTACACAATGGTCAGCCCCGACACGCTGCGGGAAGTCTATATTTCCTCCCACCCGCGGGCACTCTAAAGCAACGCGCCGAAGCGTGATCGGCGCGGGGGTTTGGGAGAACAGGCATTCGCCAGTAAATTAAGAACGATGAACAGCGCCCTCTTTGACGAAGCAACGGACTCGGAATTCCCCGAGCCGCAGCCCCTTGACGGCCACGGCCCGGCACGGATCATCGCCATGTGCAACCAAAAGGGTGGGGTCGGTAAGACGACGACGACCATCAACCTCGGCGCGGCGCTTGCGGAATATGGGCGCAAGGTTCTCATCGTCGACTTTGACCCGCAAGGCGCCGCCTCCGCGGGGCTCGGCATTAACGCCCACGAGCTTGATGCAACGATCTACACGCTTCTCATGGCAGCAAAGCCAGACATCACGCAGGTGATTAAGAAGACGAGCACCCCTGGTCTTGACATCGTGCCAGCGAACATTGACCTCTCGGCGGCCGAACTGCAGCTCGTCAACGAGGTTGCGCGCGAGCATGTACTAGCCCGAGTGCTCCGACCGATTCTCGATGACTACGACGTCATCATCATCGACTGCCAGCCTTCTCTCGGCCTGCTGACCGTCAACGCGCTGAGCGCAGCGCACGGCGTCATGATCCCGCTCGAAACGGAATTCTTCGCCCTGCGTGGTGTTGCTCTGCTCATCGAGACGATCGATAAGGTTCGCGATCGCCTCAACCCGCGGCTGACCGTCGATGGGATCCTCGCGACGATGTATGACAGCCGCACCCTGCACTCCCGCGAGGTGCTTGCCCGCGTTCGTGAGGCATTTGGCGATCAGGTCTTCCAGACGGTCATCTCCCGCACGGTGAAGTTCCCTGACGCATCAGTGGCGACGGAGCCGATCGTCTCCTACGCCCCGCAGCACCCTGGAGCACTTGCGTACCGGGCCCTGGCACGGGAGTTGATCGCGCGCCGTGACGTCGCTTAACACGAGCAACCCCGCCGATACTTTTCACCTCACGCTGGAGAACTTCACCGGCCCGTTCGACCTGCTCCTTTCGCTCATCAATAAACGCCAGCTCGACGTGACGGAAGTGGCGCTAGCGCAGGTCACAGACGAATTCATTGCCCACATCAAGGCCCAAGACATGTGGGAGCTCGACGAAGCAAGCGAGTTCCTGCTCATTGCCGCGACTTTGCTTGACCTCAAAGCAGCACGGTTGTTGCCGCGCGGTGAGGTTGAAGACGCCGATGATCTTGCTCTGCTCGAAGCACGCGACTTGTTGTTTGCTCGACTCCTGCAGTACCGCGCGTACAAGGATGTGTCGATGTGGCTGGGGGAGCGGTTCGACGTTCAGGGGCGTGCCTATGGCCGCAACGTTGGCCTGGAGCCCAAGTTTGCGGCGCTGCTGCCCGAGTTGATCTGGCACATCGCTCCAGAAGAGTTCGCGCTCATCGCCGCAGACGCACTCGCGCCAAAGACCCCGGCGAGAGTGGAGATTAGCCACTTGCATGCCCCGGCGGTTAGCGTAGCCGAGCAGGCCGCGCTCATTGCCTCGGCCCTGCGTCGAGCTCGCGCACTGAGTTTTCGGGAACTTATCGCTGATGCTGGAAACACACAAACGGTGATCGCACGTTTCCTTGCGTTGCTGGAGCTGTTCAAGGAGCAGATGATCTCGTTCGAGCAGGCAGCGCCGCTGGCCGAATTAACGATTCGGTGGACCGGCAGCGATACCGGCGAGGTTGCGTTGACCACCGATTACGACGACTTCACGGAAGAACACGAGGTGAGTGATGACTAGCGTGAGCACCACGACCCACCTGCGGGGCGCCGTCGAGGCAATCCTGATGGTTGCTGATCAACCCGTCTCGACGGAGGAGCTGGCTGCGACCCTCGGGTGCCCAACAGAAGAGATGGCCGACGTTCTGGCCGCTCTCGCGGCAGAATACACCGAGCGCGGACACGGCTTCGACTTACGCGAACTGGGTGATGGGTGGCGCTTTTATTCCCACCCCGATTACGCCGACGTGGTGGAAAGGTTTGTGCGAGATGGGCAGACCGCGAAGTTAACGAAGGCCGCATTGGAGACGCTCGCCGTCATCGCGTATCGCCAGCCAGTTTCGCGCGGACGCATCGCGAGCATTCGCGGGGTTAATGTCGATGGGGTTGTGCGTACGTTACTCACCCGCGGCCTCATCGAGGAGGCGGGCCGGGATGAGGAAACCACTGCGCTGCTTTACCAAACCACGAGTTTCTTCCTCGAACGCATCGGGCTGAAGAGTGTTTCCGAGCTGCCCCCGCTTGCGCCGTACCTACCCGAGGGCGAGGAATTTGAATCGCTTATTGAAGGAGACCAATGACAGATCCACACACCCCTGATGGCATTCGCTTGCAGAAGGTGCTCGCGAGCGCCGGTGTTGGCTCACGGCGGGCGTGTGAAGCGCTCATCAGCCAGGGCCGAGTCAAGGTCGATGGCCAGGTTGTGCGCGAGCTCGGCACGCGTGTTGATCCGGATGCGGTAACGATCCACGTCGATGACCTGCGCATCAATATTGAGGACGCTCACGTCACGCTCGCGCTGAACAAGCCCGTTGGGGTCGTGTCCTCGATGGCTGATGAGTTCGAGCGCCCAGACCTCTCGCAGTTCGTTGATGGGCGTAGCGAGCGGCTCTTTCATGTCGGCCGCCTCGACACGGACACCGATGGCCTCATTCTGTTGACGAATGACGGCGAGCTCGCTCACCGCCTTGCCCACCCGTCCTACGAGATCCCGAAGGTGTACGTTGCCCACGTCGAGGGGATCGTTCGGCGGGGCGTACCAAATCGGCTCGCCGCCGGCGTCGTGCTCGAGGACGGCCCAGTTGAGGTATCGAGCTTTAAAGTGATCGAGCAGGGCCCAGAAAGCGCGATCGTTGAGATCACCCTGCACGAGGGCCGTAAGCACATTGTGCGCCGGCTCCTCGATGAGATCGGCCACCCCGTCATCAGCCTGACGCGTGTGGCGTTTGGGTCGATCCGCCTCGACAGCCTCAAACCCGGGCGCACCCGAGTGATCGCCGGAAACGAGCTCGCGCACCTGATGAAGACCGTCGGGTTGTGAACCGTGCTACATCCAAGGCCCGCCAGGGCTAAGAAAAGAGCCGCTACGGCCTCCAACGGGCTAAGGTTTTTCCCGTGAGAAAAGAACCTGCGGCAACCTCTGGCCCCGTGCTCATCATCGGCTCGGGGCTACTTGGAGCCTCGATCGGCCTGGCGCTCACCGCGCTCGACATCCGTGTGCGCGTTCGTGACGCCTCGCCCGTAGCTGAGGCCCTCGCACGCGATCTCGGAGCCGGTGACCTCGACGACCCTTCGGCGGAACCGCCCACCCTCGTCGTCGTCGCGACCCCGCCGGATGTCACCGCCGGTGTCGTCGGTGCGGCCCTACACTCCTACCCGAACGCCATTGTCACCGATGTCGCATCGGTCAAGGGAGTCATCCTCGACGAACTCCAGTCCTTCGGCAATCTGGATCTCACCCGATATGTTGGGGGCCACCCCATGGCCGGGCGTGAAAAGAGCGGCGCTGCCGCCGCCACCGGTGAACTATTCGCCGGTCGCCCGTGGGTTATTTGCCCGCACGAAACGACTTCCACTGAAGCCGAACTCACCCTTCGCCACCTCGCAACCGACCTTGGTGCTTCGCCGCTCGTGATGAGCGCCGACGAGCATGACCATGCCGTCAGCCTCGTCTCACACGTGCCCCAACTCATTTCTTCGCTCACTGCCGCCCGTCTAGTCGACGCTCCCGAGGAGGCGCTGGGCCTTGCAGGCCAAGGCCTCCGTGACCTCACCCGGATCGCCGCGAGCGACCCGAAATTGTGGACGGCGATCATCACCGGAAACGCAGACGCGATACGAAATATTTTGCGCGCCGTCCGGGACGACCTTGATGGCCTGCTGGGCGCCCTCGATAGGGGAGCGGAAGACGGGCCACTGGCCGTCGGGGCGATGCACACGATCGCAGCGATTATGAGCGCCGGCAACGATGGCGTTGCGCGGATCCCCGGCAAGCACGGCGGTCGCCGCAAACGCTACCGCGAAGTCGTTGTGCTCGTGCCTGATGAGCCGGGTGAACTGGGACGGCTCTTTAGTGAGGTCGGCCAAGTGGGGGTCAACATTGAAGACTTCTCGATGGAGCACTCTCCGAAGCAGAAGGTTGGAATGGCAAACGTCCACGTACTGCCTGATAAGGCGGAACTCCTCGAATCCGCGCTCATGGCGCGCGGGTGGCGGGTGGTAGCGAAATGACAGTTGTAGCAATCGACGGCCAATCAGGATCGGGTAAATCGACAATCTCTCGGCGCATTGCAGAAGAACGCGGCATGGCCTACCTCGACACCGGTGCGATGTATCGGGCGGCGACCTGGTGGTGCGTCAACCAGATGGTCGACCTCGAAGATCAGGACGCGACACTTGCACTCGTCGAGACGATGCCGCTGCGGATCAGCACGGACCCACGCAACCCGCGCTTTATCGTCGACGACATCGATGTGACAACCGCGATTCGCACCGCGGAAATCTCCACGGTCGTCTCAAAAGTTGCAACCAACCTCGGCGTGCGGGCGTGGATGCGGGATGAGCAACGCGAGATCATTCGAAATGCACCGCAGGGAATCATCGCTGAGGGCCGAGACATCACGACCGTTGTCGCCCCCGATGCCGATGTCCGAATCCTACTCATTGCCGATGAGTCGGAGCGGCTCATGCGCCGCGCCCGTGAACTTCATGGAAATGATGGGGCCGACGCTCTGGCGGCCACGGAGGATCAAGTGCTTCGTCGCGATCGTGACGATTCGACTGTCTCCAACTTCACGGTCGCCGCCGATGGCGTCGTCACGGTTGACTCCACCCATCTCACACTTGAAGAAACACTTGAAGTAGTTCGGGGGCTGATCCCGTGAGTACACCAACCCCGGGTCAGAAGATCCGCCCAGAAGACATCCGCCGGTGGGGCCCGACGTGGTCGCGCCGTGTGGGCGCCTTCCTTGCGTTTGGTATTTGGAACACGAAGGTCATTGGCAAGGAGAATCTTCCCCTCGAAGGCCGAGCGATTGTCGCGGCAAACCACACCGGGATCATTGATGGCCCGCTTCTGCATGGCGCATTACCACGCGGCTCCCACTTCATCATCAAGGAAGAGGCGTTCTACGGGTTCATCGGATTCCTCATGCGAGGCGCCGGCCAAATTCCGGTTGACCGCAAGAGCGGGCGTTCCGCACTCGTGACAGCGCTAGCGTTGCTCAATGAGGAACGCCTCGTTGGTCTGTTCCCCGAGGGAACCCGCGGGCGCGGTGACGTGACCGACGCGAAGGCCGGCGTGGCCTGGCTTGCGGTGCGCTCCGGAGCACCTGTAGTGCCCGTCGCAATGCTTGGCACCCGCAGGCGGGGCGATAAGCGCTCGAAGATCCCCGGGTTCCGCCGGCGCTTGTACGTCTATATTGGCGAACCGTTCTACCCGGCGGACCCCGAACTCAAGGGAAGAGCCGCTATCGACCAGGCCACCGAACGGATCCAACACGAGCTCAGCACGCACGTGGAAAATGCCATCGCCGACAGCGGTGTCGACCTTCCCGAATCGGACTGAGACAATACCAAGCGTGGACACCGACGACTTTAGCGATGACGACCTGCGCGCGCAGGCCCTGCGAGCCGGCCTAGCCGATTACGACCTCGACCCTGAAGACTACGCGGTTCTCGATGGCCTTAGCGACGTTTTCGACGAGGAACCGGCAGCGCCTCTGCCAGTACTGGCGGTCGTTGGTCGCCCCAACGTTGGCAAATCGACCCTCGTCAATCGCTTCCTCGGACGCCGTGAAGCGGTCGTGCAAGACACTCCAGGAGTAACGCGCGACCGCGTGACCTACCAGACCGAGTGGGCGGGCAAACCCTTCACTGTAGTCGACACCGGCGGGTGGGAACGCGACGCTAAGGGACTCGCCAAGCGCGTTGCTGAGCAGGCTGAGGCTGCGATCGAGCTGGCCGACGCCGTTGTCTTCGTGGTTGACGCAACCGTCGGTGCGACCGATGCCGATGAGCA
>CAYVDF010000053.1:0-11523 GCA_964450475.1 uncultured Pseudactinotalea sp. | reverse complement strand
ATGGACTCGACTCTGGACGGCGAGTTTGGAACCCTTCGCACTGACCTCACCCGGGTTGCCGAAGTGCAGGGCCTGCCAATCGGAGCAATCCTGGTAGTCGAGGAATCGATCTGGGACTCAGAGCTCGATGGACCCTTCATCATCGATCTCTTCGTCCATCCCGACGCAAAAGGAGGTGGCGTCGGTCGGGCGCTGCTTGACCACGCGGTCCACGCCTGTGCTGCGGCAGGGGATGTGACCTTCTCTCTGCGCATCGGTGAGGGTACATCGCCTGCAGCCCACGCCCTGTATACCAGCGCCGGGTGCGAGCCCAGCGGACGGTGACGCCTCTGGTGCGCCGAACTCCAAGAGAGTTCGAGTGGGGGAGCAGGGCGGTACGCACACCGTGGCGCGCTTTGCCTTCCGCAAGAGGCCGTTTCGTGCCGTAACACCGGGATGCCGAGACCGCCGGCACGTGTAACGGATAGTTCCTTCGGCATTCATGCACTGTTTACTTTGCGGACATGTGCCGTGGCTAGGTTCGCAGGGAGTGAGTCCAGTTCCCCACGAAAGAGTAAGAGTGAAAAATCTCGGCCGTGCAGCCCTAGTGATAGTGCTAGCGCTCCTGGCAATGGCAGCAGTAATGATTTTTGTCGGCTACGTGCTGCCTATGTTCTTCGTCGCTGTAGCAGAAGTCCCGTGGGTAGCCAGTACCCTCATTCTGCTCGCGTTCGTTATCATCCTGATCCGATTGCCACGGCGCGGGTGGTCACCCGAAGGCACCTTGCTGCTCATCGGTGTCGTGCTCGTCGGCACCATCTTCGACGCACCCGGTAACCCTATCTACAACGCACCTTTCGAGGCGCTCTTCCTCGAGCCCGGGCAGCAACTTCAGAGCCACGCCATCGTGGAAACGATCGGTGGCGAGACGCACGTGTCTAACGGAGTTGCGGTTGTCGATTCCGATGGCGAGTTTGTTCGCAACCTCAACTGGGTCCTTATGGCGCTCTATCGCGGCGCGATCTATTTCGGGTTGTACTCCATCTTGCTCACGGTCTCTGCGCTTTTCCCTCACAGGCGCAAGAAAGCCGATACGGACGTAGTGGTTGTATCGGCTCCCTGAGTCCGTTGTGCCAACAGGTAAGCAAGGGCACATTTTGACGAGAGGAACGGCACGCCCAATACCGGCGGGCCAGGATCGCATGGGCGAAACAATCATCTACTCTTGAGGAATGTTTGCTTTGTCCGGGGTTCGCCGCGATTATGCGTGGGGTTCACGCTCGGCAATCCCCGAGTTTCTACGGGAAGCTCAAACTTCAAAGCCCATTGCGGAGCTCTGGTATGGCGCGCACCCCTCGGGGCCGTCGCCAATCGAGGGCGAGGTCAGCACGCTCGCTGACCTCATCGCCTCAGACCCACACGGTATCCTTGGCGAGTGGGTCGTTGAAGAGTTTGGCGATGAACTGCCTTTCCTCTTCAAACTCATCGCCCCAGCCGCACCACTGTCAATGCAGGTCCACCCCTCCCGAAGCCAGGCTCGCGCGGGCCTCGCGCGTGAGGGCCGCGATGGCTCGGAACTTTATGTCGACGCCAACCACAAGCCGGAACTCCTCCTTCCGTTCATCGACTTTGAAGTACTTGCCGGCCTGCGCAGCGCCGAAGAAGCCCGCCACGTGCTCAACGGCCTCGACCACCCACTGATCGCCGAAGCGGCTGGACTCATGGCCACAAGCGGAGTGGGTGAGGCATTCGCGCACGTACTCACGCACGCCGACGCCCAGGCGGTGGAGGAAGTCGTCGCCCTGTGTGCCGCGCGCCGCGGCGAACCTGATGAGCTCACCGCCCAAGCCGATGCGATCGTTGCACGCCTGCAGGAGGCGTTCCCCGGAGATCGCGGCGTCGTCGCCTCGCTCATGCTCCAAGTACGCACGCTGCCTCCCGGTGAAGCAATGTTCGTGCCGACCGGCACCGTGCACGCGTACCTATCCGGCCTCGGAGCAGAGATCATGGCGAACTCCGACAACGTCCTGCGCGCAGGATTAACCCCGAAACACGTCGACGTCGCCGAACTCCTACGCGTCATCGACCCCGAATCGCACCCCACGATTTTCCACCCGCCAACGAGCGACCAAATCACCCGCTACCCAACCCCGATCCGCGACTTTGACCTGAGCTTCATCACCGCGAGGCGCGTGCCAGCCCGGGTCGCCACCGAGGGCCCGCGTATCGTCATGGGGCTTGATGACGGCGTGCACCTCACCGTCCAGTCCCCGCTCGCCGATAGCGCAGCGCACCTCGTGCTAGAACGTGGGGATGCCGCGTTCATCGCGCACAGTGAAGGCGCAGTGATGATTGCGGGAGGGCGTGTGCTTCACGCGGGTGTCGCACCCAGGGCAGAGTCAGACTAGTTCCGCGTACTCCGCGAGATCCCTGATCTCTGGGTGCTCCGACGTCGCGAGCATCTCCTTCAGCGGCCCGCGCGCCACGAGGGTGCCGCCGGCGAGGAACACCACCTCTGGGCACAGCATTGTGATGAGCGCGAGATCGTGGGAAGCGACGAGCGCACCGATCCCGAGACGTTCAATCGTGTTGCCGAGATTGCGGGCAAGGCGGGCGCGGGCGCCCTGGTCAACTGCTGTCAGCGGCTCGTCAAGAATGAGAATTTTTGGCCGCGTGGCAAGCGCAGTCGCGAGAGCGAGCCGTTGACGTTCCCCGCCAGAAAGCGTGATCGCGCGGCGGTGAAGAAAATCCGGGCCGAGTCCGGCTGCGGCGAGTAGATCCTCTGCCGGCGTGTGGTGCGTGCGACCTGCTCGCCGGGCGACCTTCGCGGCCTCCTTGAGGCGCGCGGCTACCGTCTCGCGAGTGTCGAGCACGGTGAGGGAGTACTGCGACACGAACCGCACCGACGCTCGGAAGTCTCGGGCGCGGGCGCCGCGCTTGCGCGTGACGTCGTGGCCGTCGAAGGTCACCCGCCCCCGGTTCGGCACGAGGTGACCAGAAAGGACCTCGATCAGCGTAGTTTTGCCAACGCCAGAAGGCCCGATGAGCCCGAGTGGAGTCTGCCCTTCCTCGATCGTCAGATCGATACCTGAAAGCACGCCGTCGCCGGAGTAGCTAACGTGAATTCCCTCGGCTATCAAGGTCGCGGGCATGGGTCTCCTTGCGTGTGGGTTCTGCGCCTCCTACTGTAACGCTCCGAGTGCCGCGTCGGCCCATGAACGGTGCACCGCGAGATCAGAGGTCGGGTGGAAGATCCCGGCCGCCACATCCCGGTACAGGCGGGAGAGTTCGTTCTTGCTGAAGTACGAGGAGCCACCGGCAAGGCGCACAGACTGGTCGACGATGGACTTGGCGGCCTCCGTCGCGGCGATCTTTACCGCGGATAGGCGCGGGAACCACAGCGGGCCGTAGTCGGCAGCCTCCTCCACCGCGCGGGCGATGGCTTGGAGGTGGAGATAGGCGTTGTCGTACTCCATCGAGGCCGCTGCAACCTTTCGACGGACGTCGGCGTCAGCTGCATAGGACTCGCCCGTTATTTTCGACGTCCGCGAGTTCACCGCCTCGATTGCGAGGTCGAGCGCGCGGCGGGCAATGCCGAGGTACACGGCAGAGACGAGGACTTCAAAGTTGGCGAAAATCCCGAATATGAGCGGGTCGGGATTCGGGCCAGGAACTAGGCGGGCGAGAACACGCTTCGCAGGTGCGTGTGCGCCGTCCAAAATCGTCGTGTTCGACTGCGAGGCTCGCATCCCGAGAGTGTCCCAGTCGGACTTGATCTCGAAGCCGCCGCCGTCGCGGGTGATGACCGCGAAGACGTTGCGCACGTCATCGGGGTCGGAGGAATCCTCGCCGAACGTGCCCAGACGGGTCCAGCCGGGGCCGTTGGAGGTGAAGATTTTGACGCCGTGGAACGTGTAGCCACCCTCGCCATCGGGGCGGGCCGTTGAGTTCGAGCCGAGGAGCACGAGATCGTTGCCGGGCTCTGAGATACCGAAGCCGTAGATTTCCCCGGCGATGGCGTCGTCAAAAATCCAATCGAGGGTGCCTGGGCGTACGGAGTTGACGTGGCGCGCGACGCCCATCCAGATGTGGTGCATGTTGACGGAAAGCGCAGTCGCCCCCGAGGCGCCGGCGAGGTCGATCTGCAGGTCGACCATCTGGGGCAGGGTGTAGCCGAGGCCCCCATGCTCGATCGGGACGAAGGCGCGGAAATAATCGGTGGCTTTGAGAGCCTCGAGGTCGCCTGAAAAGTAGGTGTTTTCGCGGTCATACGTGGCCGCGCGCTCGCGGATTGCGGTGATGAGTTCGTGGTTGAGGACCATGATTTGACGCTACCTGATGAGTACGGGAGGCGCAGCCGGGGGCTGAAGAATCTCACGCTGGAGTGTCAGGTGTGGCGATAATGACCATAATTTTGGGAAATTTGGAGGATTTTCTTCGAAACACGCCGAAAAGTAGACAAACACTAGGGTTTGGGCCGTAGTCTCTACTTCGATGCTTCTCATTTGAGGAGCTTTGAAATCAATGAGAGGGAAACGCAAAGTGTCCGTTAACCGCACCGAACTTGTAGCTGCAATCGCCGAGAAGGCTGGCCTGACCAAGGTCCAGGCTGACGCCGCCGTTGGCGCCCTGCAGGAAGTACTCATCGAATCGCTCAGCAACGGCACCGCCGTGAAGATCACTGGCCTGTTGAGCGTCGAGCGTGTCGAGCGCAAGGCTCGCACCGGCCGCAACCCCCGCACCGGTGAAGAAATCCAGATCCCCGCTGGTTACGGCGTGAAGATCTCGGCTGGTTCCACCCTGAAGAAGGCTGTTGCCAAGTAGTTTCGGATTTTCCGAAAAGATAGTTTTCCAACGGGCGGTGACTTCGGTCGCCGCCCGTTGGCGTGTCAGGGGATAAGTGGAGGCGGGCAGAGATGGTGTTTAGACTAGAGGGCATGAGTGAGCCGTTAGATCCCCAGACCCAAGGCGGTACCAGCATCCTCGAACGCGAGGAGCTGCGCGAACAAGCGAGCCCCGGAGACGCGGAGCGGTACGCCCACTACGTCAAGAAGGACAAGATCACCTCATCCGCTATCGAAGGCGGCCCTGTCGTGGCGCTGTGCGGCAAGGTATGGACGCCCTCGAGGGATCCCAAACGCTACCCCGTGTGCCCCGTCTGTAAGGAAATCTACGAGGGCCTTTCTGCTGGGCCAGGCGATGACTCCGGCTCGGGCGGAGGCGGATTCTTCGGGTTCGGTGGCTCCCGTAAGTGACGCCTGCTCAATCTAGCGGGCAGATTCAAGACGACCTGTTCTCGGCCTCGACCCGAGATCCTCAAACGCCTTCTGCCGCCGCTGCCCAGAATCTTTCCCCTGCCTACCCTGCGCGTGCCGCATGGGGCACTGCCGGGAGCCTTCGCGCGTGGCAGGCTGCCGCGCTCGAAAAATATCGCGCGCACTCGGCCCGCGACTTCCTCGCCGTGGCGACCCCCGGTGCGGGAAAGACGACGTTCGCGCTGCGCGTGGCGGCTGAGCTCCTTCAAGCCGGCGTCGTCCGGCGGGTGACTGTCGTGGCGCCGACCGAGCACCTTAAAACACAGTGGGCCGATGCCGCAGCGCGCGTAGGGATCATGCTCGACCCGAACTTCCGTAACGCTCAGGGCCGGCACGGGTCGCAGTTTGACGGCGTGGCGATCACGTATGCGCAGGTCGCTGCGAACCCGGCGCTGCACCGGGGCCGCACCGAGGCCGCCCCAACTCTCGTCATCCTCGATGAGATCCACCACGGCGGAGACGCCCTGTCGTGGGGAGATGCGATCCGTGAGTCCTTTGAACCGGCGCGGCGCCGCCTGTCGCTCACTGGCACGCCGTTCCGTTCAGATACTGCGCCGATCCCGTTCATCGAGTACGTTCCCGATGCCGGCGGGATCCGCCGCTCTCGCGCTGACTACACCTACGGCTATGCCGATGCCCTGCGCGATGGGGTCGTTCGCCCCGTGCTGTTCATGGCATATTCCGGTGACATGCGCTGGCGCACCCGCGCCGGTGAAGAGGTAGCCGCGCGGCTTGGGGAAGCCCTAACGAAGGACATGACTGCCCAGGCGTGGCGCACAGCGCTTGACCCGCACGGGGAGTGGATCCCCTCGGTGCTTAGCGCCGCCGACCAGCGGCTCTCAGAGGTGCGCCGCGGCGTGCCCGATGCCGGCGGCCTCGTGATCGCGACCGATCAAACGCAAGCGCGCGAATATGCCGTGCTGCTGCGTCAGGTCAGCGGCGAAGAACCCGTCGTTGTGCTCTCGGATGATCCATCGGCGTCGAAAAATATCGAAAAATTTAACGAGGGCACGCAGCGGTGGATGGTCGCCGTGCGGATGGTGTCTGAAGGCGTCGATGTGCCGCGCCTGTCTGTGGGGGTGTATGCGACGGCGACGGCGACCCCGCTGTTCTTCGCCCAGGCGGTTGGCCGGTTCGTGCGGGCACGCAAGCGCGGGGAGACCGCCTCGATCTTTCTCCCCTCGGTGCCCGTGCTGCTCGAACTCGCTTCGGAGCTAGAAGCCGAACGCGACCACGCCCTCGACCGCCCAGGCGCCGAAGCCGACGGCGTCGTTGACATGCTCGATGAGGCCGCTGTGCGCGAGGCAAACCGAGTGGAGGGCGCCTCGGATGATCTGCTTCCTGGGTTTGCCGCGCTGGAGGCGAGCGCCTCGTTCGACCGCGTGCTATTTGACGGCGGTGAGTTCGGCCTTGGCGGTGCCGTCGGCTCAGCGGAGGAGCAGGACTTTCTCGGCCTGCCCGGGCTCCTCGACGCCGATGAGGTGACGATGCTATTGCGTACGCGTCAAGCCGAGCACGCCCGTGGGCGCAGCGAGGCGGAGCAAGCACCCGACGTCGTCGATCACCGCAAGCTCGCTGAGCTGCGAAAAGAACTCAACGCGCTCGTTGGGGCATGGTCACGCAGATCATCGACCCCACACGGGATGATTCACACAAAGCTGCGCCAGGGGAGTGGCGGCGGAGAGGTCGCGGTGGCCACCCAAAAGCAGCTCGAAGAGCGGATCGCGACGCTTCGCCGCTGGTTTGTTGGGCAGAAGTAACTAGGCGTCCACGTGCGTTGTGCGGATCGCCGGGTCTCCGGCGGATAGGCGCCGCGCCGTGGGGCTGAGTTCGCCGCGCGACTCTTGGTGGCGGGCCGCGGCGAGTTCGACACCAGCCGCACCCGTGTACTTCGTGTCCACTTCGCCATCGACGATGAGCGGAACGTGCAAGTGCCGGAAGGAGTCCCCCTCGTCGGCAAGTACTGAAGGGTCCCAGTCCTCAGCTGCGCCGGAGACGACGAGTTCTTCGCTAGCCCGGCCCGAGGCGTCGAGGCGGCGCACACCAATTTTCTGCCCGCCCACCGAGGCCTTGGAGGAGGAGACTTTCTGCACCGACTCCATCTCGCCGCCGGCTCCCTCGCGCAGCACGAGCTTGTACACCATCGAGGCCGTTGGGGCACCCGAGCCGGTGACGACCGAGGTGCCGACTCCGTAGGAGTCAACGGGGGCAACTGCGAGTGCGGCGATCGCGTACTCATCGAGGTCGGAGGAGACCACGATCTTCGTGCCCGCAGCGCCGAGCGCGTCGAGCTGTTCGCGAACCTCGCGCGCGACGACCCCAAGGTCGCCCGAGTCTAGGCGAACGGCGTCGAGGTCGGTGCCGGCCGCGGCGATGGCGCGGCGAACCCCTTCGGGGATGTCGTAGGTGTCAACGAGCAAGGTCGTGGCGGTGCCGTAGGCGGCGACCTGTGCGGCGAACGCGTCCTCTTCGGTGTCGTGAAGGAGGGTGAAGGAGTGGGCGGCCGTGCCGATCGTGTGGAGGCCATACTGGCGACCCGCCTCCAAGTTGGAGGTGCCGGCAAACCCAGCGACGACGGAGGCGCGCGCGGCAGACACCGCAGCCTGCTCGTGCGCTCGCCGGCTTCCCATCTCCAGGCACGGGCGCGAGCCGGCGGCCGACGTCATGCGCGAGGCGGCCGAGGCGACGGCGGAGTCGTAGTTGAGGATCGACAGGATCACCGTCTCCAGCAGCACACCCTCTGCGAAGTCGGACTCCACCACGAGCAGTGGGGAGCCGGGGAAGAACACCTCACCCTCGGCGTATCCGGAG
This sequence comes from uncultured Pseudactinotalea sp., assembly GCA_964450475.1. GTDB lineage: Bacteria > Actinomycetota > Actinomycetes > Actinomycetales > Beutenbergiaceae > HY158. The sequence goes on along the minus strand of CAYVDF010000053.1, from coordinate 3,418 downwards.
ATATTGCCCGAGAAGCGGTAGTTCGCGAGGTAATCCAAGGTGACCGAATCGACAACGTCGTTGTCGCGCAGAAACTTTAGCTCGTCGTCATCAAATCGAAAATTCTCAACGGCCTCGAGGACGCGGCCGACCCCGGCAAACACGCCGTAACGGCGGCCGGCGGGCAGTCGGCGCGTGAACACCTCGAACACGGATCGGCGGTGGGCCGTTCCGTTGGCGAGGGTGGCTTGGAGCATCGTAAGCTCGTAACGGTCGGTGAGAAGCGCCGTCGAGGGGGAGTGGGAAGACATACACACAATTTAGCCGGGAATTTGTGGGATTTCTTCGTTTGGTCGTTAGGGTGTTCAGTATGAGCGTGGCAATTCCCGAGCAACAGGCACTCACCGTGCCCGAGGTGGGCGTGGAACCGGTGTGGAATTGCATCGTGTGGGACGATCCAGTCAACCTCATGACGTACGTGACGTACGTGTTTCAAACATATTTTGGATACTCCGAGCCGAAAGCGAACGCGCTCATGCTCCAGGTTCACGAGCAGGGCAAGGCGGCCGTGTCCTCTGGCACGCGGGAGAAGGTTGAGATGGACGTCCAAGCGATGCACAACTACGGGCTGTGGGCCACGATGGAGTCCGCGTGAAAGGGTTCCGCGCAGAGAAGTCGATGTATGTGGCCGAGGTTGACGACGTCGAAAAGCGCATCCTTGGCGGCATCATCGCCGACGTCGCGTTGCTGCTCGGTACCGATCTTCGTAGCGATGACGGCGAGGAAGACGGTTTCGAGCCTGGGCGTTCGCTAGATGATTTGTTGCGTGGGTTAACGCAGGACGTCGCTGAGCCACTCGACCCCGCCCTCGCGCGTTTGCTACCGACAGCGTACGAAGACGACGAGGAGCGGGCGGCGGAGTTTCGCCGTCTGACCGAGGGGGACATTCGCAGCGTCAAGGTTGAGCGGCTGCGCAAATGGTTTGACGCGATGGTCGGCCCGAGCCTGCTCGTGTACGTTCCAAAGGAGGAGGCGGGGGACTGGGCCGCAGCCTTGACCGATGTGCGGCTCGTGCTCGGTGAGCGACTCGGGATCGCAACAGCCGAGGATGCTGAGGCCGTGCACAACCAGGGGGCGCCCTTGGGTGACTCCGAAGAGGAGCAGTCGAGGTACGCGCTTGGGCAGATCTATTCCGCGCTGACGTGGCTGCAGGAATCGCTGCTCGCCGTCATGATGCGTGCCCGGTAAGCGGGGCCACACCGCGGGCGTGAACCTGCCCACAATCACGCTTCATCACGTGGTTTTACACCCGTGCGGTAATAGTCTGAAGACTTATGAATCGGGCACCAATCGGCATTTTTGACTCCGGCGTTGGCGGGCTCACCGTCGCGCGCGCTGTGATCGACCAGTTGCCCGGAGAATCCATCGTTTATCTCGGGGACACCGCAAATGCACCCTATGGCCCCAAGCCGCTCGAGCAGGTGCGCGGCCACGCCTTAGAGATCATGGACCGGCTCGTTGCTACCGGAGTCAAGATGCTCGTTGTGGCGTGCAACTCCGCCTCCGCCGCGATCGGGCACGAGCTACGCGAGGGGTATGCCCGCGAGTTCGGTGTGCCGGTTATCGAAGTCATCGCCCCGGCGGTGCGGCGCGCGATCTCGGTCACCCAGAGCGGGCGGGTTGGCGTGCTCGCAACCCAGGCGACAGTCGACTCTGGGGCCTACCCTGCGGCGTTTACCGACTCCGGCGCCGATATCACCGTGACGATGGCGGCAGCGCCCCGGTTTGTTGAGTTCGTCGAGGCCGGGATCACGTCCGGGCCCGAGGTGCTCAGCGCAGCCGAGGCCTACCTTGCTCCGATGAAGGAAGCCGGCGTTGACACCCTCGTTCTTGGGTGCACCCACTACCCGTTGCTAACCGGTGTCATCTCCTACGTCATGGGTGATTCCGTCACGCTCGTGTCCTCAGCTGAAGAGACCGCGAAGGACGTGTTCCGAACGCTCGTGAGCACCGGTATCACGGCCCCGACCGGCGCTACACCCGAATATTCTTTCCTCGCCACCGGTGACCCCGATGCGTTCACTGCACTTGCGCACCGCTTCCTTGGCCCCGAGGTCGGTGCCAAGCCTGCCGCCCCGGTCACCGGCCCAATCCCCATCGTTTCGATGCAGGAGGGTCCGTGAAGATCACCGTGATCGGGAGCTCCGGCTCCGTGTCTGGCCCAGAGTCGGCCGCCTCGTGCTACCTCGTTCAGGCTGAACACGACGGCACCACGACCTCGGTTGTACTCGACATGGGCTCGGGCGCCTACGGCCAGCTCACGCGCTATCTTGATCCGGGCACCGTTGATGCCGTCCTCCTATCGCACCTGCACGCCGACCACGTCGTCGATATGACCTCGTTAGAGGTGCACCTGAAGTACGCTCCGTCTGGCCCATACAAGAAGATGGCCGTGTACGGCCCAGAGGGCACCGAGCAGCGCCTGCGTGATCTCACTGGGTTTTGCGATAAGCCCCCGAAAAACGATGTTGCTCCGTACCCGTTCACATTCGAAACGTGGAGCGAAGGCGCGACCTTCGAGATTGGCTGCCTGAGCATCGAAGTGTTCGAAGTTGAACACCCCGTGCCCGCCTACGCCATGCGCATCACGGGGCCCTCTCGCGATGGCAGCGGAGCGAAAATTCTTACCTACTCCGGCGATACCGACCTGTGCGAGGGACTCATCCGCGCCGCCGAGGGTGCCGACCTGTTCCTGTGCGAGGCCGCGTTCGAAGAGGGCCGCGAGACGGTCCGCGGCATTCATCTCACGGGTAAGCGCGCAGGTGAGGCAGCCGCACAGGCTGGTGCGCGCCGTCTTGTCCTCACGCACGTGCCGCCGTGGTCGTCCAAGGCGACGATCCGTGCCGAGGCATCCACCGAGTTCGATGGCCCGATCGACGTCGCTGCACCCGAAGCCAGCTGGAGCCTGTAGAGCCCGGTTCACAATCCGGAACGCATCGCGCGCCGCATCGGAATTTCTGTAGGGTGGAGCAATGACTTCCAGTGAAGCCTCACCCGTCACCCCTGCCAAGGAAATCGCCTCTGGATCGCGCGCCGGGGCCGCGGAGGAGATGCCTGAGGAACTGCGTTCGGATGTGCGTCTGCTTGGGGAATTGCTCGGCGTCGTGCTCGCTGAATCCAGTGGCGCCGACCTGCTCGACGATGTCGAGGCGCTGCGCGCGTTAACTATCCAGGCGTACACCGACTCCGCCAATGAAGCGTTCGCCGAGGCTGAGGCGCTCGTGGAGAGCTTCTCACCGGAACGCGCCGAGGCCGTCGCGCGAGCCTTCACCGCCTACTTTCACCTCGTCAACCTCGCCGAGGAATACCACCGCGTGCGCGTGCTGCGCTCCCGCGAGGATGGCCCCGGAGGCGATGACTCCCTCGCCGGGGCGTACGG
>CAYVDF010000052.1:0-11605 GCA_964450475.1 uncultured Pseudactinotalea sp. | reverse complement strand
GCGTTTCGAACGCGGCTCGGAACGCGGTGATCCCCAGAACCACCACGGCCGCGGGTTGCAATATCCTTACTCGCTCAACGAGGCGCACGCGCCCAGCGAGCAACTCATCCTTTCCGAGCTCGTCGGCCCGTGCGGTGGGCCGCGAAACGAAGTTTGTAATCCCGATGCCGCTGGCGGCGAGCATGCGCTCATCTTCCCGCGATAGACCCCGGGAGGTGTCCACCTGACGCTCGACGATTCCAGCGGAAGCGAGGGAGGCCCAAAACCTGTTTCCGGGCCGCGCGAACGGCGCGTTGACTGCGGCCGTCCACGGGCTGGGGTTGATGCCGACGATGAGCATCCGCAGCAAACCGGTGTTGTCGGTGTCGACCGGGTAGGGCAATACATCCTCACGCCCGCCCCCAGACGTGAGTGCTTCGTGCAGGTCCGTTTTCGAAGGCCGGTCCCCGCGCAGCGGGGACTCGCTACGCCACGGGGTCCATGTGGCAGGTAGGTTAGCGTACTGTGCCATCGCGGACTCAGTTCCGCCGGCGGTACAGCCGCCCCTCGTAGCCATCCAACGTCGACCGCCTCCCAGGTGTGTGCGAGGGCTCGTCGGCGGTAGCGAACACTAGCTCCCAGGAGTCCCCGGGCTCGGTGAACGCCCGGGCGCGATCGGTGAGGTTAGCTTCCACGCGGAAGTCCGGCTCGCCGTCGTCACCCGTGCGAACGTAACTCCACCGCCCGCGCGCCTTTGGTCCAAACACGATGCCCCCCGAGGTTAAGGCAGCGTGGGCGCGGCGGAGCGCGATGAGGTCGCGGTAGGCGGCGAGCACAGAGTTGGGGGTGCGCAACGATTCGGCAACGTTGGGGCGCTTATCCGCCGGTGAGGGGAGCCATGCGTCGGCGCTGGAAAAACCACCCTCTCGGGTCCAAGCCATTGGGGTACGCGAATGGTCGCGGCTGCCGACGAGCACCTCATCGAATGCTGCATCCGTGGAATGGCCTTCCATGATGAGCTCGTTATATCGGTTGATCGACTCGACGTCGCGCAGCTGATCGATGCGCGTGAACGGCTCGTTGACCGCACCGAGCTCCTGCCCTTGGTAAATGAACGGCGTGCCTGGCAAGGTGAGCTGGATGAGCGCAAGCAGGCGCCCAATCGCACGGCGATAGGTCGGTCGCGGGTTCACCTTGGAGATCATCCGAGGGTTGTCGTGGTTTTCGAAGAACAACGCGGGGTGGCAGGTGGCGCCGTAGTCGGTGATGAATTCGGTGAGATAGTCGCGCAAGAATTCTAGGTCGTACTCATAGTCGTCAAACCGCGTGTGGCCGGGCGTTTCGAGGTGGTCGAACAGGAACACCATGTCGAGCTCCCCGCGATCGGGGCCCGAGAGTAGCTTCGCGGTTTGCGTGCCGATCCCGGGGGTTTCGCCGATGGCGAGCGTCTCGGGCGTGAATGCCTGTGCCCGCAGCTCGCGCAGGTGCTCGTGCAGGCGCGGGCCCACAAAATAGTGTTCGACCCCAGAGAACTGCATGAGATCAGCGACAAGCGTGTTGCCATCTGGCAAATCTGCCGGCTTGGAGATGTAGTTAATGACGTCGAGACGGAATCCATCGACCCCGCGCGCGAGCCACCAGCGCACCATCTCATAGATGTCCTCGCGCATCGGAGTGTGCTCCCAGTTGAGGTCCATCTGCTTGGCAGAGAACAGGTGCATCGCCCACACATCCTGCTCCTCGAAATACCGCCACGCTGGCCCGGAAAAGAACGATGTCCAGTTATTTGGCGGCTGCTCCGAGTTCCCGGAGCGGAAGAAATAGTAATCCCGGTATGGCGACTGCGGGTCGGCCAGCGCCTGTTGGAACCACTCGTGCTCATCGGAGGTGTGGTTCACCACCAGATCCATCACTAGGCGCATGTCCCGGGCGTGCAGGTCCGCGATGAGCTCATCGAGATCGTCGAGTGTGCCGAATTCGGCCATGATCTTCTTATAGTCGCGGATGTCGTAGCCGTTGTCGTCGTTCGGCGAATCGTAGACCGGGCTCAGCCACACCGCGTCGATCCCGAGATCCTGCAGGTAGTCCAGCTTGGAAATAATCCCCTGAATATCGCCGATCCCATCACCGTTGGAGTCCGCGAAACTGCGCGGATAAATCTGGTAGAAGACGGCGCTCTTCCACCAGGGCTGTTCCCCAGCCGCGGGTGTTGCCAAAAGTTTTGCGCGTTGTGACGGCGAGGGGTCGAGCGGGATATCTCGGTTAGCATTGAGCAGCTCCACGAGTGCCTCGAGGAACTCCTCGTCGACCCCAAAGAACCCGCCGGCGCGACCAAGCGTGCGCAGTCGACGGCGCATGACGAGCGGGTTATGCAGGGTGAAGTCCGGCGCGCCAAGTTGCATTTGGATTTTCGACAGTACGTCGCGGCCAAGTGGGTGCTCCCACACGTCCGCGAGGCGTGAATCCAGACTCAGGCGGGGGAACTTAGACATCGGACCCTTCCGTTATCAGTGCGGCATCGCGGGCTTCCAAGTCGGCCACGATGAGCGAGTAGCGTTCCTCATCCAGTGTGTACCACTGGCGATAAACTAGGTAGCTGCCGATGATCAAGACGATCGGCAACACAAACATGACCGCTTTGAAGAGCGCTGCACCACCCGCCGTCACGTCCGCAGGGCCGCGCGCTTCGTGCACCCCGGAGGCGATCACAACCCAGCCGACTACTCCGGTGGCGAGCGCCCCGGCCATCTTATTAATGAACGGCTGGAGGGAGAGGGTGACGGAGTCGTTACGTTTGCCGAATTTCCACTGGCCGTACTCCACCGAGTCGGTGATGAACATGAGCATGAGTACCTGGGTGGCGGCCTGGGCGGAGAAGATCATCAGCCCGCCGACCACCACGAGCACCAGCGCGCCCGCTGGTGCGAGCCCGAACAGCGCATAGCCTAGTGAGCCGACTACGACCGTCACGGTGAACAGCGTTTTGCGGTTCACCCGCTTTGCGATCGCCGGGTAGGCGATCAGCGTGGCGATCTGAGACACCCCGAGAATGAGCGCGAACACCGTGTACATCTCCTCATCGCCATAAATGTACTTGAAGTAGTACAGCCCGATCGTGGTGGTGATCGTCGAAGCGGTCGTGTACAGCAGCAGCGCACCGGTCGCGGGCAGAAGCTGGTCGTTGCGGAAAATTAGGGTGAGCAGTTCGCGAAAGCGCGTCGGTTCGCTCACGTGCGCGAGGTGCCGATCCTCTTTCACTAGGGCGAGCATGATCCCTTGAAAAACCAGCATCAAGATCGCGACGGCCACGGCAATGAGGAAGTACGCCTGCTTCATCGAACCTGTTGCGTCGGCGAGCGCGTGGCTCACCGGCACGATCGCCACGACGAGCCCGAACGCGCCGATGTTCGCGCAAATCCGCGCGAACGCCCCGATCTTTTCGCGCATCGTCTGATCCCGCGTGAGCGCGGGCAGCATCGACCAATACGCGATGTCGTTCATCGTGAACGTGATGCCCCAACCGATGTAGGCCACGGCGAACACCGCCACGAACAGCCCATCATCAAGGCCAAAATCGGTGAACAACACGACCATGAGGGCCGTCGACAGAAGCGCCCCAACGGCGATCCACGGTTTGAATTTCCCCCACCGGGAGCGGGTGTTATCGACGATCACGCCCATGAACGGGTCGTTGATCGCATCAAAGATTCGCGCCACCACCATCACCACGGTCACGGCGCCAATCACCCACGCAGATACCTCGAGCACGTCGGTCAGGTAGAACAGCAGGAACATCGCGATCAGTGTGTACGAGGCGTCGCGCCCGATGGTGCCAAGTCCGTATCCGTAGCGGTTGCGCGCCTTCATTGATCCTCCGAACTCAATTTCGTGACCGTGTACAGCGTTGAACCGTAGTCCCCAAGAATCCGCGTCTCGGGGGTGTAGTACGTGCCGCGGAACTGGTTGTGCAAGCGAATCCCGGCCGCGAGTAGGGCGCCGGTGCCCTCATAATTTTCTGCCGCGTCAGGGAGGGAATGGAATGTATTGACGGCGCGCATCACCGATCCGCGCGGGTCGAGTCGCACGGGCGATACATGTTTGACGAGGTGTCCGAGCCGCTCGATCGCGATCCGCTGCGGTTTGGATTCCACCCGGTAGCGACTCTCCGGATCGAGCCCTGGGATCGGCAGAATCTCCGGTGCAGGGGCCGCATCGACGCGGCGTTGGAAGTTGCCGACGATGGCGCTGTTCTCCCCGGAAATCATCCACCGGTACCGGTCGGGTTCGCGGATCGGGAGACGGCGAAGCGCGCCGAACTGCAAGAGCTCGCGGTGGCGGGTGTAGAACTCGATCTGCTCGCGGATCTCTTTGCGTTCCGCGCGGGTGAGCAGGTCGAGGTCGTATTCGTAACCGAGGCACGCCATGGCTGCCACATTGAATCTCGTTGATAGCGGCGTGGGGCGCAGGGTCTGTTCGTGCGGGGCAGCAGAGACGTGCGCGCTGATCACCGATTGGGGGTACAAATAGCCGAGGCCCTGTTGGATCTCGAGGCGCTCGATGGGATCGGTATCGTCCGAGGCCCAGATCATCGCCGCATAACGCAGCATCCCGAGGTCGAATCGGTTACCACCCGAGGAGCACATTTCAAGCATCACGTGAGGGCGGGGGCTGAAGATCCGCTCGAGCACGTCATAGAGCGCGAGCACGTAGGTATGGGCCACCATCCCCGGATGGGGAACATGCGCTGAGTACAGGTCGGACATGTGCCGGTTCATGTCCCATTTGACGTACGTGAACGGCCCGGAATCAAGGAGGGCGCCGACCTGATCCACGATGTAATCTTGCACCGCTGGGTTGCACAGGTCGAGAAGCAGCTGGTGGCGGCCCAGCAGCGGCTCCTTACCGGGCACGACCATCGCCCAGTCTGGGTGCGTGCGGTACAGATTCGAGTCGGGGTTGACCATCTCCGGTTCCACCCAGATCCCCGCCTCCATCCCGAGCGCCGTGATCTTGCGGGCAAAGGACGCGAGCCCAGCAGGAAACTTCCGGGTGTCTACCTCGTAGTCGCCGAGTCCAGCGGTGTCGTCCTTGCGACCCCTAAACCAGCCGTCGTCGATGACGAACATTTCCATGCCGAGACTCGCGGCCTGCTTGGCGAGGTTGCTCAGCCTCTTTTCATTCACGTCGAAGCCGGTGGCCTCCCAACTGTTGAACACGATGGGGCGCAGGCGCTCGCGGTATCCCTCGGGCGTGATCGAGGAGCGGATAAACGCGTGGAAGTTCGCCGAAGCCTGATTGAAGCCTGCGTTTGAATAGGTGAGCACCGCCTGCGGGGTGTCGAATGACTCGCCGGGGGCCAGCAGCCACGTGAAGAACTCCGGGTTGATTCCGGTGCTCACGCGCACGAGGCCGCGGGCCTGTACCTCCACGGTGCCTAGGTGGTTGCCCGAATACACGAGATTGAACCCGAAGACCTCCCCGTGATCTTCTCCCGCATCCACGGAGAGAAAGAACCCGGGGTTGTGCCGATTCGAGGATGCACCGGTGGTGGAGCCGACCGAAAATATCCCTGGGGTTGCGGGCCGCGAATAGGCGTGCGCCTCAGCGATCCACGCCCCCGAAAACGATCGGATCTCATACCCCCGATCCGGCAGGTCGAGTTGCATGCTCAGCGCCCGAGTAATCTCTACCGCCGCTGTGCCGGTGTTGCGGAGCCGCACGCGCCGCGCGATCACATCCGTCTCCTCATACACCGTGTACATAAGGTCCACCTCGAACCCGGCGGTGGGATCCGCGAGCCTGACGATGAGAGATGAGCATGCGCCGTCATCGTCCGCAATCGGTAAATCGGAGGCGACCGTCCCTGCAGCGATCTCGTGCGATACATAGGTGAGGTCGAGATCGAAACCGGTTGCGGTACGCACCGCGATCGGCAGGTGGCGGTAGTCGCCGCGGCCGGGGGAAGAGAACTCGAGTGAGAGGGTGTCGAGCGAATAGGTGAGATCGCTGGGGTCGTACGCCACCGTCGAGCCGGTCATATTGGTGCGTTTGGCGCGCAGGGCGGCAGGGTCTTGGGGGGTGAGGCGCGGGCCGTAGTGCAGGTGTTCCAGGTGCCCGGCCTCGGTGAGCGCGAACCAGTATGAGGTGCGCGCTGTGGTCAAGAAGAAGACGCCGTCGTGGACCTCGATCACGCTGCAACCCCTTTGCTGTGCTGACGCGTTCAGCATAGCGGCACGTGCCCGCCTGGGAGAGGTGTTTGGTTGTGGTCAGTTCACGCGAATCAAATCCAGGTCGATCCCGTCGCCGCCGTTTTGCCACGTGATAGTCAGCAGATCGGAACGGCATTCGAATGCAGCCGAATTGATGGGGGAAAGGCTGAGGAAGCCCTCAGTGATGTCGGAACCATCGGTCTCGATCGAGCCGACCTTGAGTGACATATCGATGTCGTGGGTGTCATCCGAGGTGGTAATTACCCCGTTGGCTGTGGTGTAGCTTCCCGAAACCGACCCCGTCATGGAGCCGGTGCCCTCCATGCCGGCGAGAGACACGGTGAGGGAAAGGTCGGGGGTGTACTCGTAGGTGTCGGCTGTGAACTCAAAATTGGAGTCACCTTCGACCAAGAACTCAGTCGGCCCCTCGATTGAGTCGAAGAACGCCTGCATCTGCTCCGCAGTGAGCTTCCATGTACCGATCAGACACTCCGAACCCGTGACGGCCACCTCGCGGGTAGGTTCCTCCGTCGGGGACACCTCGGTCGTGGCGTCTGGGCTTGGGGTGCTCTCGGCGGTGGGCTGCTCCTGGGCTCCGGGTTCTTCCGTCGCCGTGGTGGATGAGCCGGGTTTCGGATCGGAACATGCCGCGAGCACCAGGCTGAGCGCAAACGCGGCCACACTGGCGCGTCGAAAAGTCTTCATGGTGCACACCTTATTGCGAAGGCGAAGCTCGAACAAGGCGCGAGCCCGGAGCCGAGTAGCCTAGAGGCGTGAGCACACCCGTCGACCCCACGCGCCTGTGGACCCCCACATTCGTCGCCGCCGTCGCCGTCAACCTGTTCATGTCAAGCGTCTTCTACCTGCTGCTCACCTCCCTCGCCGGGTACGCGATCGAACAATTCCGGGCCTCCGATGCGATGGCCGGGCTAGCGGCGGCGGGATTCATTCTCGGAGCCGTGGTCAGCCGGCTCACCGCGGGCAAATTTCTCGACTTCATCGGTCGGCGCCGACTTGTGCTCATCTCGATGATCGCGTTCGTCGTCATTGGCCTGGCTTATATCCCCGTCGATAGCCTGGGTCTACTCATCGCTCTGCGGCTTCTGCACGGGGTCGCCTTTGGGGCCGGCTCCACCGCGCTCGTCGCCTCGGTTCAAAGTGTCATCCCACCGGCTCGCCGCGCGGAAGGCAACGGATATTTTGCGACGGCGACAACCGTCTCAACGGCGCTCGGCCCGTTTCTCGCGGTCTGGCTCGCGCACAACTACGGTTTCTACGTCGTGTTCCTCCTCTCGGCAGCGCTTGGCGGGGCCGGCCTCATCGCTGGGCTATTCTTCAGGGTTCCCGAGCGCACCCCCACCCCCGACGAACGCGCCGACTTGTGGTCCATGCGCCTGGGCACTTTCATCGACCGGGAGAGTCTGCCCATCAGCACGGTCATTGGGATCGGCGGCTTCGCCTACGCCGCCGTGTTGGCGTTTATTGCCGTGCACACCGCCAACCTCGGAATTCCGAGCGCCGCCAGCGGCTACTTCGCCGCCTACGCTGCCGCCTCCCTCCTTGCTCGCCTCGTCACGGGGCGAATCCAAGACCGCTACGGCGACAACATCGTCGTCATCCCCGCCCACATCGTGTTCATTGCCGGCCTCGCGCTCATCGGCGCCGCCACCACCACGGCGGGAATGCTCGTAGCCGGAGTCCTCCTCGGCCTCGGGTTCGGCACCCTCATGCCGTCGCTGCTAGCGGCCGTCGTGAACGTGTCGCAGTCCGCGCGGGTTGGAGTGGTCACCTCAACGTTCTACCTGCTGCTTGACTTGGGTTCGGGCATCGGTCCGCTCCTGCTTGGCTACGTCGCTACAGCGTTTGGTTTCTCGGTGATGTATTTCGTGACGGCCGCCCTTGCGTTCACCGCGCTTGCGGTCTATGTTGCGCTGCACGGGCGTCACTCAGGCCGGCCACCCAACCTTGCCTAAGTCGACCTTCCCGGCCGCGGTGAACGGCACGTCTTCTGCCCGCAGGCGCGCCCGTTGCTCGTCTGCTTTGTGGACGGCGAGGCGTCCCCCGGCAGCACACACTCGCCACCACGGCACGCCGCTGCCGAATTTTGAGAGCACCATCCCAATGGATCTCGGCCCGCCCTTACCCGTCATCTCACGGGCGAGGTTGGCGATAGCTCCGTACGTGCTTACCCGCCCGGGTGGAATGCGCTCCACGAGGTCAAGCACGGTTTCGGCGAAATCATCTGGTAGATCCATAGGCTAATCGTGTCACGAAGCGGGCAGGTGAGCCGGGTTGCTCGAAGGCTATTGTGGCTCGGGCCGCAGTGGGCGAATGGCAAAAAATTGCCGATGCGCATAGTGATCGGCACGGTTCGGTGGTTAAGCTTGAACTTCCCTGCGCGATGAGCGCAGGCTGGGAAGGAAACGAACGTGATCGAGTACGAGTCGGTGTCGAAGGCATACCCTGGTGGCTCGATCGCGGTCGAAAGATTCTCGCTCGTGGTTCCCTCGCATCGAACAGTGGTGCTGGTGGGTTCGTCAGGATCGGGTAAAACCACCCTGCTACGAATGGTGAACCGGATGGTTGACCCGAGCGAGGGGCGTGTGCTGATTGACGGCGAGGATGTCAGCAATATCGATGCGGTGAAGCTGCGCCGCTCCATAGGGTACGTACTTCAGCACGGGGGGCTGCTCCCGCACCGCACCGTTGTGGATAACGTCGCCACCGTCCCGATTCTTACCGGAACACCGCGCCGACAGGCGCGCACCGACGCCATAGAGTTGCTTGAGCGCGTTGGCCTCGACCCAGCGCTGGGGCGACGCTACCCGGCGCAGCTATCTGGCGGCCAGCAGCAACGTGTCGGGGTCGCTCGCGCGCTTGCATCAGACCCGAATATTCTTCTCATGGACGAGCCGTTTGGTGCGGTCGATCCGATCGTGCGCCGCGAGTTGCAAGATGAGCTGTGCCGTCTGCAAGCGGATCTGGGTAAGACCACCGTGTTCGTGACCCACGATATCGATGAGGCGTTTCGCCTCGGCGATGAGGTGGTGGTGCTGAGGGAGCGCGGGCAAATCGCCCAACGAGGCACCCCTGCCGAAATCCTCGCCGCACCCGCCAACGATTTCGTACGGGACTTCATCGGCGCGGACCGCGCCGAGCGCCGCCTCACTATTACCGAGGTGGCGGGGCGCGCGGTAGCCCTCGATGCCCAGGGCCGACCGGTCGGAGTGCTTGCGCCATGAACTGGCTGGCCGCAAATTGGCACCAGGTATTCAACCTCGCCGTTGATCACCTGATCCTGAGCGTGCCCGCGATTCTCCTGAGCATCGTGATTGCCATCCCGATTGGCCGCCTAGCTTACCGGCGCCCAAAAATCGGTGGTCCGCTGCTCGGGGCCGCGACGCTCATGTATGCGATTCCGGCGCTGCCGCTGCTGATCATCATCCCTGCACTCGCGGGAGTGCCCCTTAGGTCGCGGGCGACGATGATCATCGCGCTCACAATCTACGGAGTTGCCTTGCTCGTACGCACCGCAGCTGATGCTTTTGCCTCGGTCGACCCGCGTGTGCGGGACTCCGCGATCGCGGTCGGGAATTCACCCCGGAGCGTGTTGTGGCGCGTGGACCTGCCCCTAGCCGTGCCGGTGCTGCTCGCCGGCATCCGGGTCGTCACGGTATCCACGATCGGGTTGGTCACCATCGGGGCCCTGATTGGCGTCCCCAATCTTGGGACTCTGCTCACCGATGGGTTCCAGCGCGGCATCGCTGCCGAGGTCACCACCGGCGTGATCGCCACAGTGGTTCTCGCTCTGCTCTTAGACGGGGTTCTGCTCGCCATCGGTCGTCTCATGACGCCGTGGACTCGCGTTCGCCGCCACCGGTTTCTTCCCGTGGAGGTCAACGCATGAGTTTGTTTCTTGAGGCGCTCATCTGGCTGACCGATCCCACGAACTGGACGGGTCGCAGCGGCATTCCGGGTCGTACCGCGCAGCACCTTGCCATAACGGCAGCCACCATCGTCATCGCCTCCGCCGTTGCACTACCTGCCGGGCTCCTGATTGGCCACGCTCGCCGCGGCGAAGGATTCGTGGGAGCGGTGACCGGTGCCGCCCGTGCGATCCCAACCCTGGGGCTCCTAACCCTATTCGGGCTCGCGCTCGGTATTGGCGTTAAGGCCCCGCTGCTTGCTCTAGTCGTGCTCGCGATTCCCTCGCTGCTTGCTGGTGCCTACGCGGGAGTCCAGGCTGTCGACCCGGTGATCTCCCAGGCGGCGAAGGCGATCGGGATGAGCCCCGCCCAGGTGCTCTTCCGGGTCGAATTGCCACTCGCCTCCCCGATCCTCATCGGCGGGCTTCGCGCCGCCACCCTCCAGGTGGTGGCAACGGCGACGCTTGCCGCCTACACCGCCGATGTTGGGCTTGGCCGCTACCTTTTCTCGGGTTTGAAATCGCGTGAGTACCCCGAGATGCTTGGCGGCGCATTGCTCGTCACTGTCCTCGCGCTCCTGCTCGAGCTGGCGCTCGGTGCGTGCCAACGATTCGCCGCCACCCGCCTCGCCGCCCCGACTGGTCGCGTCTCGGAGCGTTCCGAACTGTGTACACCTTGACTATCCAACTGAACGGAAAACATCCCATGTCCCGCCCTACTTTTCTTACACCTCTCCTCGCTATCGGCGCCGCGGGGGCTCTAGTCCTCGCCGGCTGCGGCAGCGCTGACCCCCTCGACCCCAACACCGACACGACTTCGTCTGAGACGATCGTGATTGGCTCGCAGGATTATTATTCGAACGAAATCATCGCCGAGATCTACGCCCAGGCCCTCGAGGATGCCGGCTACACAGTTGACCGGCAGTTCCGCATCGGGCAGCGCGAGGTCTACATATCGGAGATCGAATCCGGCAAGATCGACCTGTTCCCCGAGTACACCGGACCACTCCTTCAGTATTGGAACGCCGACACCGAGGCCCGCCTCGCCGACGACGTCTACGCCGAACTCCAGACCACTACCCCCACCGGCCTGCGCGTGCTCGACCAGTCCCCGGCTACCGATCAAGACTCCTACACGATTACCCGCGACTTCGCCGACGAGTGGAATATCACCACGATCGAAGACCTCGCCAACGTCACTGAGCCGCTCACGCTTGGCGCTAACTCCGAGGGAGAGAACCGTCCTAACGGGCCCAAAGGGTTAATGAACAGCTACGGCGTCGAGGTCGGCTTCACCCCGATTGAGGATGGCGGCGGCCCCCTGACCGTCAAAGCCCTCAAAGATGGGGACATTCAAATTGCCATCATCTACACGGCGGACCCATCGATCGCGGAGAACAACCTCGTCTCGCTCGAAGACACAAAGGGGCTCTTCTTGGCCTCGCACGTGGTGCCGATCGCTAGCGACAATATCGACGATGACGCCGCAGCG
>CAYVDF010000051.1:0-11721 GCA_964450475.1 uncultured Pseudactinotalea sp. | reverse complement strand
CGGCTACACCACCGAAGATCGCGATGAGCGGGGTATCGAGGCTCGCGAGTGCAAACGCCCCGATAAAGAGCGCGATAAAGAACCGGATCATCCGGTTGGCTGGGGAGGCATTGCACGCCCGGGAAAAGTTACTCACCCACCCATCATAGCAATACCTACCGGGGTATTTGGGGTTAGGTTAGGTCAGCCTATCCTTGCTAGAAACCGCAGGTCATATGGGCTTCAATGAGGATATGGAACTCATTCGTCGCTACCCATTCGTTCTCGCCACGGTGCTCGCCGGTGCTATCAGCCTCGGCCTGTGGCTCGCCGGCGAAGTGGGCATTGCCACGTGGATCGCCACGGGTTATGTGCTCATCGTCATCGCGTGGACAGCGATCGATATGGTTCGCGACATCATGCGCGGGCATTGGGGCCTCGACATCCTCGCCGTCGTCGCGATGGCCGCAACCCTTGCGACCGGGGAATACGCCGCAGCGCTCATCGTCGCGCTCATGCTCACCGGTGGCGAGGCCCTGGAAGACTACGCCGAATACCGCGCCCGCGATGAGCTCACCGCGCTGCTCGACCGCTCCCCCGATATGGCGAACCTCCTCGGCGCCCCTGGCGCCGAGCCGCGCGCCGTTCCAATCGACCAGGTCACGGCCGGCGATCTGCTGCTCATTCGCCCCGCCGAGGTCGTGCCGGTCGACGTCACGCTCGACTCCGCGGAAGGCGACTTCGATACGTCCTCCCTCACCGGAGAATCCCTGCCCGTGACCTTCCATGCGGGCGAGGAAGTCCCCTCCGGTGCCGTCAACGGCTCCCGCGCCGTCACGGCCACGGCCCTGCGCCCCGCCTCGGAGTCCCAATACCAGCGCATCATTACCCTTGTTCAAGAGGCCCAAGGTTCCAAGGCACCGCTCGTTCGCCTCGCCGACCGCTTCGCCGTGCCGTTCACGCTCTTCTCTCTCGCGCTTGCTGGCTTCGCTTGGTGGTACTCCGGTGACTCCACCCGCTTCGCTCAGGTGCTCGTGCTCGCGACCCCGTGCCCGCTCCTGATCGCCGCACCGGTCGCCTTCCTCGGTGGTCTCTCTCAGACGGCGAAAAACGGTGTGATCGTCAAAGGCGGCTCTGTGTTAGAGCAGCTCTCGCGCATCACGTCGGTCGCCTTCGACAAGACCGGCACCCTCACCCAGGGCCGCCCCGAGCTCGTTTCCATCGTTGTCGAGCCGGGCTTTGACCGTGAAGAACTTCTCGCACTGGGCGCCTCTGCCGAGCAGTACTCGACCCACGTATTCGCCGATGGAATCCTCGCAGCTGCCGCTGCTGAAAATATTCCGCTGACGAGCACCGATCAGGCCGAAGAACACGCGACTCACGGTGTTGAAGCAATGATCACCGGCCGCCAGGTACGGGTTGGCAAGCGCACGTTCATCGAGGCCGCGATTCGAAGCGGTGAACCGGTTGAGCCCCTCGACCTTGACGCCGGTGAGGCCGGGGCATTCATCAGTGTCGACGGCGTCTACGCCGGGGCCTTCATTTTGTCTGACCCGCTGCGCCCCGAAGCAGCGGCCGTCATCAAGTGGCTCGACGACGAAGGAATCGAAGCGGTCATGCTCACTGGCGATGCCGAGCTCACCGCGAACGCCATCGCCGAGCAAGTTGGCGTTGACACCGTGTTCGCCGAACTCCACCCCGAAGACAAGGTCAACCACGTTCGCGACCTCGCCAAGCCCACGCTCATGATTGGTGACGGCGTCAACGACGCTCCCGTCCTTGCATTTGCTGACGTAGGCATCGCCATGGGCGCCCGCGGCGCGACCGCCGCCGGTGCAGCCGCCGATGCCGTGATCCTGCGCGATGACCTCGGACGTGTCGTCGATACCGTGCGGATCGCTCGCTACACGGTCTCCGTTGCGCTCACCGCAATGTGGATCGGGGTTGGGCTATCGGTTGGGCTCATGGCGATTGCCGCGACTGGGGTCATCCCAGCGGTCGTCGGGGCGCTCACGCAGGAGTTTGTGGACCTTGCGGCGATACTGTACGCGTTGCGGGCCCGGCGGGCCCAGGCGCCTTGGGTGCCTCAGAGTTCTCCCCTTCCCGCGTCGCATGCTCGGGTGTGAAAAACACCGATCCGATCATCATGATGACGGTGCTGACGACGACGACGAAGAACACCACGCCGTCATCAAATCCAGGTAGGTCCATCGACGCGGGGATCGTGTAGAACAACACGATCGTCACGAGGCCTCGCGGGGCAAAGAACAGCTCTGGGATGACGTGTGCGCGGAGGAAGATCTGCAAGTAGAGATAACGCGCCAGGAAGATTGCAGCGACGATGGCCGTGCCGACGAGCACCGTACGGAGGTCTTGGAGTGCACGAATGTCGATCATGTAGCCAAACAGCGTGAAGAACACGGTGCGGATGAGAAATGCCGCCTCTTGGGTCGTGGACTTGACGGTTTCGGCGGCATTTTCGACTTTGCGCAGGCCGAGCCAGCGGTGCAAACGGTTGAGCCTGGGCTGGCGCCAGTTATTGATGATGAGGCCGAAGATCAAAACCGTGAGCAGCGTGGGGATCTGCCAGATATGACCAAGGGCGTAGACGAGTAGGAGCACCGGCAGGATTAGGAAGGCCTTAATATCGAGTTTCACCCGCGAGAGCAGGAACAACAGGACCGCCGAAACCACAACCGACAGAATGAGCGCGATTGCGATACTTCCAAGGTTGATGGCGACGGTCTCCATCGAGAAGGCCTTACCAGCGATCAGCACGTTGAATAAGAGAATCCCAAAGATGTCAGAGAGCGCGGACTCATAGGTGAGAAATTCACGCTTTTCTTCACTGAGGTATGCGATCGACGAGGCGACAACCGTTGAGGAGATGACCGCGAGCGGTGCCGCGTAAACGAAGCTGAGGAACCACCCTTGGCTAAGGGTGAACTGAAGAATCGCGGCGATCAATCCGAGCGACAACACAAGCACGAACGCTGCCGAGCTTGTGGCTCGACCGATCAACGGAAACTTCTCCTTCGAGAGCGAGAGATCAAGGCCCGCTTCAAAAAGGATGAGGATTAATCCAAGAACGCCGAAGAACTGAATAAAGTCCAGGGGTATTTCGACATGAACGCCCGTCGCGACCGCGACCTCTCGGATTCCTACACCGAGCCCTAGGAGCAGAAGCGGGGTAGGAATGCGCGTACGTGCGCTGATCATGGAAAAAACGTAGGAGAGGATTACCAGTCCGCTGAGTGCAGAGATCGCGAGATAGACGTCGAACTCGATCATGGAAGTCCTTGATAGGCGGCAACTTGAACCCCCACGGTAGCGAGGTCCATCTGTGAGGGCAAAGTGCCACAGCGGAAGGCGTAAAGAATCCGCTCCTAGGATCTTAGTCGCGATACCCCCCAGGGTATCTGATACTGTTAGGCCTACAGACTTGAAGGAAGGCGACTCATGACCACCCACCACACCTCCCCGCACGGTAAAACTGTTCTGCGCGAGCTCTCTCCGCTGACGCGCAAACTGCGCGCTGAAATCCCCGAAGTCTACGAGGGCTTCATCGCGCTGTCGCAGGCGGCATTTGCTGAAGGCGAGCTTTCGACGAAGTTCAAGGAGCTCATCGCCGTGGCCATCGCTATTACACATGGCTGCGATGGTTGCATCGCCTCGCACGCGCGGATGGCAGCGATCAACGGCGCGACCCCGAAGGAGGCCGCTGAAGCAATCGGTGTGGCGTACCTGATGAACGGTGGCCCCGCCTCGATCTATGGCCCTCGCGCTTTTGATTCGTTCATGGAGTTTTACGAGGAGCACCAGGCGCGCCAGACCGCCCGGCAGTAAGTGCCCATAGTCTCCCGCCACCGCGCTCATCCCCCTCGCGGTGGCGGGTTTTGTTCTTAAGAGAGGTCGGCACCGCCACCGAACGAAATGAAACACCTGAGCGTTCCACCCAAGAGTCCTCTTTCGTTCCGGCTCGATACTTATGGCCCGTATACTTGCACCCCGGTGACACGCCGCACGAGGTCAATGAAAGGAGGGCCACACCGCATCGGCCACCTACGGGCGGTGCCACTCCGGTAGATTGCTTATGTGGCGATTACCGGTTTCGATCCTGATAAGTACGTAGCCCGCCAATCCGAGCGCATCGCCGAACGCCGAGAGCGTTTCGGCGGCAAGCTGTATTTGGAGTTCGGCGGCAAGCTCTTCGACGACACTCACGCCTCCCGCGTCCTGCCCGGGTTTACCCCAGACAACAAGATGCGCATGCTCGAAGCGATCAAGGACACCGTCGAGGTCATCGTCGTCGTCAGCGCCGAAGACATCGCGAGCAACAAAATCCGCGGCGACCTTGGCATCACGTACGAGCAGGATGTCCTGCGCCACATTGACGTGTTTCGCGCCTACGGTCTGCACGTCGGCGGTGTTGTGATCACGCAGATGACCGAGAAAAATGGCCTCGCCCAGACGTTTGTCCGCCGCCTCACTCGCGCCGGCCTGTCTGTCGCGCATCACTACCCGATCCCCGATTACCCCTCCGATGTCGACCTCATTGTGAGCGACCAGGGATATGGGAAGAACGATTATTTAGAGACGACGCGCGATCTCATCGTCGTGACCGCGCCGGCCGCTGGTAGCGGCAAGATGGCCGTGTGCCTAAGCCAGATTTACCACGAGCATATGCGCGGGATCTCCTCGGGATACGCGAAGTTCGAGACCTTCCCGATCTGGAACCTCCCCCTCGATCACCCGGTAAATCTCGCCTACGAGGCCGCCACCGCTGACCTCGCCGACGTCAACCTCATAGATCCGTACCACCTCGCCGCCTACGGCGAGCAGGCCGTGAGCTATAACCGCGACGTCGAGATCTTCCCCGTGCTCAATCGCCTCTTTGAAGGGCTCATGGGCACCTCGCCGTACGCCTCCCCCACCGACATGGGCGTGAACATGGCCGGTTTTTGCATTTCCGACGACGAGCTTGTTCGCCACGCCGCGACGCAAGAGATTATCCGGCGGTACTTCAAGGCTCTCGTGACGGAAAAGCGCAACGAGCTCGACCCAGTTGCGAGCCACAAGATATCGCTCCTCATGAGCCGCCTTGGCGTGAGCGTCACAGATCGCCCGGTCGTTGCCCCAGCACGCAAGCTCGCCGAGGAGACTCAGGCACCGGCTGCCGCGATGGAACTGCCCGACGGGCGGATCATCCTCGGCAAGACCTCCAGACTGCTCGGATCCTCCTCCTCGGTGCTGCTCAATGCCCTCAAAGAACTTGCTGGCATCGATCACGAGATCGATCTGCTCGCGCGCTCGACGATCGAGCCGATCCAGGAGCTGAAGATCCAAGGCCTTGGCAGCAAGAACCCCCGCCTACACACCGACGAGGTGCTCATTGCCCTCGCAGTCGGGGCAACCACGAGCGATATCGCCAAGCGGGCGATGGATCAACTTCCCAACCTGCGCGGGGCCGACGTGCATGCCTCAGTCATCCCCGGTTCCGTGGATGAGACCGTGTTTAGAAACCTCGGGGTACAGGTGACGAGCGAGCCCGTGTTTCAGTCGAAGAAGCTCTACCGCAAGTCCTAACGAGCGGAGATCGGTCGTGAAGGATGGCGCGCCGAAAAATCCGGAATCCGGCTGGCCTTTGGCCTGTCAAATGGTGGAGCTAAGGGGATTCGAACCCCTGACCTCTTCCATGCCATGGAAGCGCGCTACCAACTGCGCCATAGCCCCGTGGGACGTTGTTTAGTTTAGACGATCCTCAATGCAAATGCGAAATCGCTCTAACCCTGTACCCCGACGTTGTGACTCGTGAGCCTCCAACCGGGGTGTGCACGGGTGGTCACTAGGGTCGACCAGTGGCAGTTTCCAAGACCAGCAATTCCGCGCCATTGTGCGGGATCCTGCCCCAAAATGGCACTGATTCCGGTCGTTATTGCGGCACCGTGAGCGACGAAAATTACCGTGTCCGAGATCTCAAATTTCGACGACCATTCCCGCACTGAACTGGCGATTCGCTCGGCCAGATCGCTCTGGCTTTCGATGTTCAGGCCAGCAGGTTGTTCGCCGTGGCGCCATGCAACAAATGCTTCTGGCCAGCGCTCTTCAATCTGCTCACGAGTCAGCCCTTCCCACTCCCCGAACGAACGCTCACGCAGACGCTCATCAAGGCTGACGTCGACGCCAATGAATTCACCGAGAACCTCAGCGGTCTGCGCCGCACGGATTAGGTCAGAACTTATGATCGCGCGAGGTTCAGTCGCTGCGAGAACCTCGGCCGCTTCGCGCGCCTGAGCAAAGCCGGTGTTGTTTAAGGGTATGTCGACTTGCCCTTGAAAACGCCCCTGCAGGTTGTGATCTGTTTGCCCGTGCCGCCAAAGAATGACGTGCGGCTTCACGGGCGTTCCTCTCCCACAGCCACAACGCTCGCTGGGAGGTCGATCCGTTCACAGTCGCGCCACAGGCGCTCAAGCCCGTAGAACTCTCGCTCCTCGGCGTGCTGCACGTGCACCATGACGTCGCCGTAGTCCATGATGACCCAGCGGAGCTCCTGCAAGCCCTCGCGGCGAAGCACCTTCGACCCGGCGTTGCGCATCGCGTCGTCAACAGCGTCGACGATCGCGTGCACCTGGCGCTCTGTCTGACCGGTGACGATGAGGAAGGTGTCGGTGAGCGCGAGACGATCCGCGACGTCAATCGCGATGATGTCCTCGCCACGTTTGTCCGCCGCGGCACGGGCGGCCTCGATAGTTAATTCGATTGCGTGCTGGCTTGCTGGCACGTGGATCCCTTCAAGAATCGTATCTATATACGCAAGTAGAAAACGGGTGAAAATATTCCGGCTTCGGCATCTTCCGCCGCACTGAAGCCCATGTTGATCGCGTACCAGACGAGCAAACCGAGAACGACGGCAACGACCACGATGACGAGCCACTGCAATACAACGAGCCACAACGGCAAGACCGGCTTCGAGTGCTGCAGGGGTTCTTGGCGGGCCGCCTGTGGGCTGTAGGAGGCGGGCGCCGTGCGCGTTGCAGGTGGAATTACGGGCGGGGTCTGGGCTCCTGAGGAGTCAGAACTAGGGCGTGCATCGAGCCGGGGCAGAGCGGTGAGCGTGTGCCAATCCGGGAACCGACCGCGGCGGCCTGTCTCTTTCGGTGTCGGTTCACTGGCGGGAGCAATGACCGGAGGCATCTCGTCAGCAAGTGGCTCCGGTTCACCCGAAACGTCGTGTGTGACATCGGGAATGAGGTTGTCGGTGACCACCGGCATGTCGATGACTGAGCTAAGGTCGGCAGCGTTGGTGTCCGTCAGTTCCGAAACATCCGAATCACTCCCAGAGTTCAATTCTGGTGGGATGGTCGCCTGGAAAATCGAGCGGCGCTGCGGCGCAGCTGGGGCTGGAGCATCTGCCGCCGGCTCACTCGGCTTCGTCTCTTGCGGCAGACTTCCGGTCGTTGCGAGAGCCTCGCGGATTGGCTCGAACTGGCCCGTGTACTCCCCCGTCGTCGCACCTTCTGGGCGAACGATCGGACGTCGCCCGGGCGCCTGTACCGGCGTGCCCGTAGACGGCATCTCCGGAGCGCTTGCCAAAGCTGGTGTGACTGCCACCTCTGGCTCGGCGATTCCTGCGGCGGCGGCCTGCTCCTGTTGCTGGGCGATCTCACGCAGCTGGCGCCGCGTTAAGCCACTGGCGGCGGGAACGTTCCCGGCGAGCACGTCTGCGGAGGTGATAACCGGCGGTTCTGCCGTCGGTCGGGCCGCGCCTGACGAAGGTGTAGCGGATGTCTGCGCGAGTGAGAAGCCCTCGTCGTCACGAATAAGGAGCCCGGCCTCAACGGCAGCATCACGCTGGCGAATTTCGCGTCGCGTCAGTGGTGGATCTCCCTGACGGATCAGGTGCAGGAGTTCTGCCTCAGTTAGTTGCGGTTCGGACGGTGTTGAATCTATGCTCACGACGTTTCCTGGGAGACTCGCTCCGAGGGCAGCTCACCCTCTCGCGACTCATTACGATACAAACTGTGCTTACCGATGTATTGCACCACGCCATCGGGAACGAGATACCACACAGGCTTTCCGGAGCGCACACGGGCGCGGCAATCCGTTGATGAGATCGCCATCGCTGGAATTTCCAACAGGGAGTACTGACCCTTTGGAAGAGATGTGGCATCGAATTGGTGCCCGGGGCGAGTGACGCCCACGAAGTGTGCAAGACCCCAGAACTCATCGGCGTCTCGCCAATGGAGGATCTGGCCAAGGACGTCCGCACCGGTGATGAAGTAGAACTCCGCGTCAGGGTAACGCATGTTCAGATAGCGAAGCGTATCGATCGTGTAGGTGATGCCCTCACGATCGATTTCCACGCGAGAGACCGTAAACCGTGGGTTCGACGCCGTTGCAATAACGGCCATCAGGTAGCGGTGCTCGGCGTCGGAAACCCTGCGATCAATCTTGAACGGCTGTTTGCCCGTGGGCACAAAAATAACTTCGTCGAGCTCGAACTCGTCGGCTACTTCACTGGCAGCAACAAGGTGACCGTGGTGAATTGGGTCGAACGTTCCACCCATGATGCCGATCCGCGTCGGCGTCTCAGTTGTTTTGGCCACCACGCCTTCCGTTCTACGAAGAAACTATCGGCGGCGAGTCCACACGGAGCGGAAACCCCATACAAACAGCAGCAGCGCGATCAGAATCGAGAACGCAACAATGCCGTACGCGATCGGAGGCATCTGCATTTCGACGGCGTACTGGCTGGTCGCGTAAAGAGAGCTGCGCATGGGTTTCCTTCCAAGATTGCGGGCACCACAAAAACGTTTCCTCTAGTGTGCCATGAAACGAGAGGAATTCCGAAACGAATCAGGGGTTAGGGACGGATATGTCCGTCACCTTCCACGATCCACGTCGTGGTCGTCAATGCCTCCAGACCCATCGGGCCTCGAGCGTGCAGCTTCTGCGTGGAGATACCAATCTCTGCGCCAAGCCCAAGCTCTCCGCCGTCGGTAAAGCGCGTGGATGCATTGACCATGATGACGGCCGAATCGAGTTCGGTCGTGAAGCGGTTCGCCGAGGTCACGTTCGAGGTGACGATGGCCTCGGTGTGGCCGGAGGAATACTCGCGAATGTGGTCGATCGCTTCGTCAATTGAATCAACAATTTTGACGGCGAGCACCAGGGCCAAGTATTCGGTCGCCCAGTCCTCGTCAGTCGCGGGCACGAACGAGCCATCGGCGGCAAACGTTGTGGCGTTCTCGTCGATGTGTAGCTCGACGCCCTCATCGCGCAGCGCCTTCAAGACCTTCGGGAGGAATTCTTCGGCGGCGGCCCGGTGAACGAGCATCGTCTCCGCGGCGTTACACACCGAGGGGCGTTGAACTTTCGCGTTGAGCGCGATCTGCAGTGCGGCGTCGAGATCAGCATCAGCATCGATGTACAGATGGACGTTGCCGACACCGGTTTCGATGACCGGCACGAGGGCCGTGGTAACGACCATGTTGATGAGGCCTGCTCCCCCGCGCGGGATGAGTACATCGACTAGCCCGCGGGCGCGCATGAGCTCAGCGGCGCCGTCGCGCCCGTAGGAGTCGATTGATTGAACGGCATCGCGCGAGATACCTTGTGCCTCGAGCGCGTCCTGGAGGACGCCGACGATCGTGATGTTGCTTTCTTCGGCGGCGCTCCCACCACGCAAGATGACGGCGTTGCCTGACTTCAGTGCGATGCCGGCGGCATCGACCGTGACGTTCGGGCGAGCTTCGTAGATCATGCCGACGACGCCCATCGGGACGCGCACTTGGCGCACGCGCAGGCCGTTGGGCAGGCGTTCGCCGTGCGCGACGTGACCAACGGGGTCGGGTAACGAGGCGAGCTCGCCAAGCGCTGAGGCAATGCCTTCGATGCGGTCGGGGGTCAGGGTAAGGCGATCGATCATTGCCTCACTCATCCCGGCGGCGCGTTCGCGCTCGACGTCGCGGGCGTTGGCCGCGAGAATCTCCTCCGTGGCACCGCGAAGCGCCGTTGCCATCGCCGAGAGCGCGGAATCCTTCTGCGCTCGCGTTAGGCGTGCGAGTTCGCGCGAGGCTACTTTCGCGGCCTGAGCGATCGATCGGATCGCGGTGGCGGTGTCGACCTGGGGCGTGAAAGCAGTAGTCATAGCTCTCTATTCTACGGGACTACACGGCTACAGGGCGCTTGCGGGAGCGGGCGCGAGCAGGCGTGGCCACGGGCGTTGCGGTCGTGCGCAGGCCTCGGGCGTCCAATTCGGGCAGGAGCTTGGTCGCAATCTGGATGACGTCGGTAGGAATCGATGCCGGCAGGATCGTGAAGCCATCGGCTGCTCCGGCGCGGACCCAGTTCTGCCACACGGTGGCGAGGGTCTGGGCGGTGCCGACGTGACGCAAGAGGCCATCGGCGGTTTCGATGTCGAGATCCTCAAGGAACAGCGCACGCGCGTCAGCGTCAGCGGCGGTGTCGGAAAGGACCGTGTGGACGTCGACGAGAACACTGATGTCATCGGGGTTACGGCCCCAGTCCGCGGCCGCGCCCCGAATGGCGGCGCGTAAAGTTCGGGCCGCCTCGACGGTGCCGACTCGAAGACGGGCGACGGTTGCGCGAGCGGCAGCGATTTCGACGTCGAGGTCGGAGCGGACGTTGACGACCACGGTTGTGGGTGCGGGGAGCTGCACGAATTCCGACACCACCGTGCCAACGTTGCTTGAAGGTTCGGGCGTTGGCGCGTCGACGTGCCAGCCAGCGCGGCCATCGGTCGCCTTGTGAAGTGCTCCGATCGTTGAAGCGATCGAACGCGGGTTGGCCTGCGACAGCGGAATTGATGCGGCCAGACGCACGTTAAACGTGTGGCGGCCTACGCCGGCAAGTGCACGCACGCCGTCCAGAAAATCATCGCGACGCTTCTTCCCACCAATACGGAACGTTTCACCGAGCGTGATGAGATCGATGCCGGCGCCATCAAGAAGTTTGGCGAGGCCGGCGAGGCGGGAGAGGATGAAGATTTCGGTTTCTGGGTCGCGTTCGCGTTGGAGCGAAACGGGGGCGCCGACGCAGGTGAGGTCGACGGCCAGGGGTGAGAGGGTGTGCGAAAAAAGGTTGGTCATGGTCGTGAGCCACTTTCAAAGAGTTGGGGAAAGTAACTCAGGAACGCGGGCGGGCAAACCGTGTCACGCGGTTTGGCTTCGCCTGCGAAACCCCGAGGGTGGCGATCGAAGGGGCGGTTACGTCAGCCCGAGATGCCGGTCGAGAGGGGGCTTAGGCAGCCATTCCCATACACATGCACATCATCATGGGTAGCAGCGAGCGGCGTGAAACCTGCGACTGTACCTGACGGTGTGACATTGTTTTCCTCTTCCTGGGGTCTTTTTTGACCTCGTAGCGCTTGCCCAGTCGTTGGGCCTGGTCGTCACCCGGGGCACCCCACCGCTTGTGAGGGTTGCCGGCCAGCTAGCCGGGGCTTGTTGCTGGCGCTCTAGACCTAGTTGTGAAGATAGGCCTGCGCGCGCAGCCGTGTCAACTTGGGCACGCCCGGTTTGTAGCGTAGGTCACGTACTCCGTGTTAGAGTGCGCCGAGTTTGAGGTTAGACCCGAGCGGGTTTGGCGCATGTGCCGCGCTTAGGACGTGGCGGCGTGCGCAGTGGCCGAGGCGTAGGCGCACAAGGTGGCTGCCATCGCGAGATTGAGGCTTTCGGCGTGGCCGTAGATCGGGATCGCGACCGTGGCATCGGCGAGGGC
>CAYVDF010000050.1:0-11769 GCA_964450475.1 uncultured Pseudactinotalea sp. | reverse complement strand
CAACACCGTGGCACCACCCCGCTCACTCCACGGATCCAGGCTTAGAGTGGGGGCGCCGGCGTGCGGTTATCTAGGCGTAGAAGCGCTGGAGGCTCCTAGCAACCACCGCTGGGCGGTCGGAGTCCTTAATTTCGATCGTGGCATCCACTACGACCTGGTAGCCGCCCTTGACCTCTTCCACCTCGGCCACGATGGCACTCATGCGCACGTGGGCCCCGACCTTGACTGGTGAAACGAAACGTACGCGGTCGAGGCCATAGTTCACCTTCGTAGTGACGCCTTCGACGTCGAAGATCTCCTGCTGCATCGGCAGCATCAGTGCGAGGGTGAGGAAGCCGTGGGCAATAGGTGCGCCGAAGGGGCCGGTGGCTGCACGCTCGGGATCAGTGTGGATCCATTGGTGGTCGTCTGCCGCGTCTGCAAACTGGTTAATCTGCTCTTGCGTGATCTCACGCCACGCTGAGTAACCGAGTTCTTTGCCTTCGAGCTGGGCTAGGTCTTCGTAAGAAACGATTGTCGTCATTGATCCACATCCTTTCAGGTGTATCAATGACATCGTAAATCTTTGAGAGTGTCAACTATTAGAAGTAGCTGGTATTTTCACTCATCTGGATTAGACTGATTTTCATGGCAAACAGTAATCGCAATGCGGTGATCGAGGCATTCAGCGCCGAAGCTCGCCTTTGGTCGACCAGCGTTGGTTCCGAGCCCGCGTTCCTTTTGGCGCGCGCAAACGCTGTCTCCCTGCAACGCACTAAGGCTGTCCTCCAGCCGCTCAATCTCGATGCGCGAACCTATACCGTTCTATGCCTCGCAGCTGAAGGAACACGCCCATCCCAGCGCGAACTCTCTGAATTCTTGAAGCTGGACCCAAGCCAGATCGTGGCACTCATCGACCGGCTAGAGACAGAGGATTTGGCGCGCCGAGAGCCTGATCCATCTGACCGGCGAGCGAAGGTCGTTGTGGCAACCGACCGGGGTAAGCGCCTCGCAGAGACTGCTCGCAATGCGCTTGCCAACTCCGAGCATGAATGGCTCGGATCTCTCAGCGAGGTTGAGCGCGATAGCCTGTCGGCGGTGCTGGCGGTTCTTGCCCGAGAGACTTCGACGTAATCTCGACCTAAGGGTCAAGCCGTCCGTTTCTTGATGACGGCGTGTCTCGACGCGCCGGCCCTGCTAACCGACCCCGCGCCACCGTTTTCGCGCTGTTTGCAGGAAGGCCCCTCAAGCAACAACATCATGGAGCTTCATCAGGTGATCGAAGAATCGTGTGGAGAAGATCGTGAAGCGTGGAAACCTCCGCGGCGTTCAAGTCCTCAACTAGGATTCGGTTGAGCTCAACAACCTTGGGGGTTAGCTTCTTGAGTTCCCGCTCGCCTTCGGGGCTGGCGCTCAGTAAGTTCCGTCGGCGATCGTCCGGGTCTTGCTCCCGTGAAATCAAACCGCTTTTGAGCATCCGCGCGATCAGAACCGCGACCGTGGAGCGGTCGAGATCAAGGTTCGCGCCGAGCTCGTTCTGACTGATCTGAGGCTTCTGATCAAGGATGGCAAGGACTGCGTACTGGACGCTCGAAACGTCACGGGAGACCAGGCGCTGCCATAGCGAATTATGTCGTTGCAGGGCGCGCCGGATCAGGTGCCCCGTAAAGGCATCAAGGCTCGATTGCGGACTCATGGGAGAGGAATTCCATTGTCAACAATCATGTGAGGATCCGGCTCATGGAGTCTGAGATTTCTCCCAAACCATCGAGTGGAAGAACATTAGCGACGTACTGGTCAGGGCGGACGATGATCGCGCATCCCTGCTTCCGGTCGACTCCCCGAACGTCGTAGATGTCGGGGCTAGTGCCAGCGGCGGAATAGATCTTCTCGTGGTCCTGCAATCCGAGGGCACCCGAGTGCGGGCGAAGGATCTCCGGCAGCGTCGTCACGTCGATTTCGGCGTGCGGTCGTTGAAGTACGCCACGTACGTCGATGATTTCGTCGATGGCGCCGCCCAGGCGCTGGGTGCGAACGAGCGGCGAATCGGGGTCGGTGCCGAGCCACTCGCACGAGCGCAGAAAGACGGACTCGTCCTCGCCGGCGAACAGGTAAATGCGCCAGCGACCATCAGCGCGATGGGCGTGGCCGAGCTCGCTTAAGCGAGCATCAGCAGCGCGCACGACTTGCGCAGACTGAAACCTCATGCCGATGGGGTAGCCGGTCGCGAGGTCTTGGTGCTCGCCGCCGCCCGTCAGGAGGTTCGGGCGGTAGCGGGTTGTGACCCCAGCGGTGTAGCGGGCTTGGCGTGAGAAATATTTTTGCAGGCGCGTTCCCGCGTCTTCCTCGGATTCGTCATCAGTTTGTTGTGACGGGGTAGATGCCATCATCGCGGCCCACTCGCGGTCGAAGTCGATCAGCTCCTGCGCGACGGGCTGGCGCTCATCTGAGTACGTTTCAAGCAGCTCGATGCTGCTGTGGCCGCGAAGAACCGCTGCGAGCTTCCACCCGAGGTTGTAGCCGTCCTGCATGGAGACGTTCATGCCCTGGCCGGCCTTTGCGGAGTGGGTGTGGCACGCGTCGCCCATGAGGAAGACCCGCGGGTCTGAGCCAGGGCCGACCTCATCGGCGAAGGCATCGGCGATGCGCTGCGCGACCTCGTACACTGACGTCCACGCGATTTCCTTGACGTCGAGTGAATACGGGTGCAATGCCCGGTTTGCCGCCTCGACGATCTCTTCTCCCGTCATGGCGCGGATTGCCGCGCGATTGTCTTCGGTGATCGTGCCAAGATCCACGTACAGTCGAACGAGGTATCCACCTTCACGCGGAATGATGAGGATGCTGCCGTGGTTGGCGGAGTGGATGGCTGATTTGAAGCGAATGTCAGGGAAGTCCGTGTTTGTTAGGACGTCGATGACCCCCCACGCCTGGTTCGCTGCGTCTCCCTCGAGTCGGCGCCCAATCGAATCGCGCACTGCGGAGTGGGCGCCATCGGCACCGACGACGTATTTTGCGTGAACGACTTCTTCCTCGCCTGTTGTCCCGTTCGTCAGCACCGCCCGGACTGGGTACTCCTGGCTACGGTCGACCGTGAGGGAGGTGAAGGCGAGATCGTACTCGACCTCAAGGCGGCTTGCACTATTTTTCATGAACTCGATGAGAAAGTGCATGATCCGCGCTTGGTTGACGATGACGTGCGGGAACTCGCTCAGACCCTCTTCGGTATCGCGAACTCTGCCGGTGCGCACAATCTCGTCAGGGTTAGATTTCGAAGGGTTCCAGAACGTGACTTCATTGACCCAGTACGACTCCTGCAGAAGCTTCTGCGCCAGTCCGAAAGCCTCGAAAGTCTCGACGGTTCGAACGGCCACGCCATCTGCGCGACCCAGGGTGAGCGGACCGGTGCGCCGCTCAACGATCCGCGTCGTGACCTCCGGAAACTGCGACAGTTGCGCCGCGAGTATGAGACCGGCAGGGCCGCTTCCTACGATGAGGACATCGACTTCGGTGCGGCCGGGCTCGAATGGGTGGTCGTTGTCTGCCGGAAGCACGGCTGGGTCGCCGACATAAAAACCGTCACGGTAAAACTGCATCGCTGCGCCTTTGCTGGATGGAAACTTTCACAGCAATCATATAGTTGGTGCACCAACTAATTCAATAGGCGCGTGAAAACAGGTGCAGCCGCCGCTGCCGGAGTTACTTCGTGATCTTGATTCCCGTGGCGTCGGCAGCCTCGGCGAGTGAACCCAGGTTGATGACGTTGGTGAACCCAAGCTGTTCCATCGCAGCCTTGGCCTGACCTGAGCGGTTGCCCGAGCGGCAGTAGAGGAGGTACTCAGCATGGGGGTCGAGGTTCGGTAGTTCGGCGTGGAACTCGCCCGAGAGGATGTCGAGAAGGTCAGAGCCTTCGAGGTGGCCGTCGGAGTATTCTTCGGGCGTGCGAACGTCGAGGATGATCGCGTTGGTATTCACGGGTGGTGTCTCCTGTGCGGGTGAACATGCAGCAACGGTCGCGAGCAGAAGCGCGCCGATGACGGCACTGAGTCTACGGAACATTAGGGTCCTAGTGGTGGTTGGTGGTGTGAATGTGCTCGGCGTGGGGCACGGGGCATGTGCCGCCGGGGCAGTACTCGGGCGGGTCGTTGGAGAGCAGGCGCTGTAGGTGGCACCCGACGCAGATCCCGAATGCGGCTTCAAGGAAGAGGAACGACACGCACGCCGAGCAGATCGCGAGGCTCACCCACGCGGGGGCGGCGAGCCAGCCCATGGAGAAGCACGCGGCAAGAGCCATGCCGAGGCCGAGGTACCAGGCGAAGGTTTTGGCTTTGGCACCGACCCACTGGGGTTCGCGGCCTCGCACGAGCCAGCCGCCAACAATGAGGGTGGGTGAATACTTTTCGCCGAAGGAGGTGCGCATGAACATGTCGAACATGAAGAAAAAGCCGAAGGGCTTCATGAGGTTCGGATCCATCGCGCGGATGGAGAACCACAGGGCGATGGCCCCGGGAATGAGCAGCAACGCGGCGCCGGCGCGAACTTGGCGTTCGTTGATCACCGGCACGTGGTAGCCGGGAACGGTTTGCCCGACGACGGGGGCGCTCATGCGACTCCTCCCCAGAGGCCAAAGAGTTTCGGTACTTCCTGCACGAGCACGATCGTGCCCATGGCGAGCACGAAGTAGCCAAAGCCCTTGCGCAGACGTACCTCGGAGATGCGGCCTGCGAGCGCGGAGCCAACGAAGGAACCAGCGACGGCGATGCCAGTGAAGGTGAGCACGAACGGCCAGTTAATCGATACTGAGAGCAGGTAGCCGCCGAGCCCTGCGAAGGATTTCATCGCAATAACGAACAGCGAGGTGCCCACGGCGACGGCCATCGGCAGGCCGCCAAGGAGGTTGAGGGCGGGTACGACGAGGAAGCCACCGCCGGCACCAACGAGGCCGGTCGCGACACCGACGATGAGGCCGTCGAGAAGTACGCGAGCCATCGGAAGTGGGCGAGGTGAGTCTGCGCCGTCCACACTCTTCTTGCGGCCGCGGATCATCGCAGTGGCCGTGGCGACCATCATGATCGCGAAGAGCAGCATGAGGATGGTGCCGGGGATGTGGCCGCCGGCGAACCCGCCGAGGAAGGCGCCGGCCATCGAGGCGAGCCCGAAGATGAGGCCGACCCGCCAACGCACGCGTGCGGCGCGGGCATGGGGAATCATGCCGACCGCGCTCGTGACACCGACGATGAAGAGGGAGGCGGCGATTGCTTCCCGGGGATCCATCCCGATGATGTAGGTGAGGATGGGGACGGTGAGGATCGACCCCCCGCCCCCGAGGAGACCCAGGGAGATCCCCACGAGGGCGGCGAGGCCGAGCCCCACCACTAGGCCGATGTCCACTAGGCAGCGGCCTCAGCGTCAGGAACGACCGGGGTATTGCCGGCGGCGACCCAGGCCTCAAACGAGCCCTTCAGTTCAGCCACGTCGAAGCCTTCGCGGCGCAGGGCCGCGGCGCCGACACCGTTGCGGGTGCCGGACTGGCAGTACGTGACGATGGTGCCCTCGGTGGGGAGGGTATCCGTGTGCCAGAGCGCGCGGGCGGCAGAGAGCTGCGTGGCGCCAGGCAGGTGTCCTTCGGCGTACTCGGTCTTGTTGCGCATGTCGATCAGGGCAACGTGCTCGAAGTTTTCGAGCTCGGCCACCGTGATGACCTTCGGCTTGACGAGGTCGAGACCATCGAGGGTGGTGATGAATCCGTCCATGACGTCGATGCCCACGCGCACGAGGTGGTCGCGGTATTCGCGGGCCTGCTCGGCGTCGTCAGCAAGGAGAACGAGCGGGCGCGATTCGACCTGCGGGTTGTAGGCCCAGGCGCCGTAGGTGGCGGACTTGGCTAGGCCGGGAACGTTGAGTGAACGCTCAACGGTGCCTTCGTGCACCTCGTCGATGTGGCGGGTGTCAACGAAGATGACCTCATCGGCCTGCAGTGCGGCCTTGAGCTCGCTTGTCGAGTATTCCTTGAGTTCCTTGACCTCGCCGATGACGGCGGGGCCTTCACGGTTTTCAACCTTCATGCGGCCAAAGTAGGCGTGCGCATCGGGCTGACCCGAGAGGAGGTCATCAATGAAACCCTGCTCGTCGTCATTCTTCAGGTACTTCGCCCACCACGAGAAGTTGCGCTCGTACCCAACAGTCGAGATCGGCACAGCACCAAGGGCCTTGCCGCACGCGGAACCCGAGCCGTGAGCGGGCAGCACCTGCACGTAGTCGGGCAGCGGAAGGAACTTCTCCTTCAGCGACTTGAACAGATCCTTCGCCCCGCCGAAACGCGTGTCGATGCCACCGGCAGCCTCATCGAGAAGGTCAGGGCGGCCCAGGTCACCGACGAAAACGAAGTCACCGGTCAGCATGAATCCAGGCTCAGGCGACTGCGCGCCGTCTGTAATCAGGAACGAAAGGTGCTCGGGGGTGTGGCCGGGCGTGTGAACGGCCTCGATCGTGATGTTACCGATCGTGATTTTGTGGCCATCCTTCATGCGCACGGCCGATTCGAAGCCTTCGCCGTAGGTCCAATCCGGGCCGCCCTCGTCGGAGACATACATTTGGGCACCGGTCGCGTTTGCGAGTTCGCGGGTTCCCGACAGGTAGTCAGCGTGGATGTGGGTTTCGGTGACGCCGACGATCCTCATGCCGTTTTCTTCGGCGACTTTGAGGTAGACGTCAATGTCGCGGCGCGGGTCGACCACGACTGCGGTGCCCTCGGCCTGGCAGCCAATCACGTATGAGGCCTGCGCGAGGTCCTCGTCATAGATTCGTTCTAACAGCATGGGGATCCTTCCGTGGGGCGTGGCTTACTTGCAGGTGCAGCGTTCGTCAACGGGAACGCCAGCGAGGGCTTCTTCGACGTGGAAGCCGCAGCCATCCCAGGTGGGCTTGTTACAGCGGGCGCAGGTGATCTGGTAGCACATATGGGTTAATCCTTTGGTTGAGAAAGTGGAAAATACGGGGCGGGGGAATCGTTAGCGGCCGAACAGGCGGGAGAAGAATCCGCCGCGTGCTGCACGGGCGGCGTCAATTTCTGCCTGGGTGTGCTTGCCGCCGCACCATTGGTCTTTCGGTACGGAGCGCCTCACCGCTTGGACGTGCTGGCCGCAACCGGACCAAGTGGTTTTGCCGCACGTGCGGCATGTGGCTGGTGAACACATAGGGTGATTCCTCACAATTCGTATTCGAAATGATATACCCTAGGGGGTATCCGAAATGAACTATACCCTGGGGGGTACAATGGATGTCAACCGCATCGAGAAACTAGTTCCTGCTGACCCAAGGAGCGATATGCCAATTCAGCTTGATTCCGCTGCCGACGCCCAGGCAGAGGCCCAGCGCAAGATCATCAACCGCCTCAAGCGAGCGAACGGTCAACTTGCGGCAGTCGTGGCTGCGGTAGAGAGCGGGGCGCACTGTCGTGACGTCGTGCAGCAGCTCTCCGCGGTATCCAAGGCGATCGACCGCGCGGGCTTCCTTCTTATCTCCACCGCGTTGCAAGAGTGCATTACCAACCCCGATGGTGAAACGAGTCCCGAAGAGCTAGAAAAGCTGTTCCTGTCATTGACGTAAGCTAAAAAAGCGGCGGCGCTGCATGGTGGTGCCGCAGCGTGCCTAAAAACACTATTTCCAGACATTGCGAAGAGAGCATGAAACTCAAAACCCGTACTGGTTCACTCGCCCTAACTGCCGCACTAATGATCGGCGCGCTCGCTGGATGTAGCTCAGGTGGCGGGGGTGAAATCTCCCTCGACGACGCATGGATTAAGGCCACCGACACCGACATGACCGCGATGTTCGGCGTTCTGAAGAACCCGACCTCTGAGGCCATCACCCTCGTTGACGCGAAGGTCGTTGAGGCTGGAGTCGTTGAGCTGCACACCGTGGTTCCCGATGAGCAGGGCAACATGGTGATGAAGGCCGTCGAAGGCGGCTTCAAGGTCGAGCCGGAGGGAAGCTTCGTGCTCGAGCCTGGGGCTGAGCACATCATGCTCATGGACCTGCAGTCCGAGATCACCCCGGGTATGCACCTGAACGCCGAACTCATCTTTGATAACGGCCAAACCCTGAAGCTTGAAGTGCCTGCGAAGGAATTCGACGGCGCGGACGAGATGTACCACCCTGACCATGGTGACCACGGTGACCATGGTGAGGACCATGGTGACGAACACGGCGATGACGACTGAGAATTCTCCCACTAGCAGTACCGGCATTAGCCGGCGGCAACTGCTCACCCGCGGCGCTGCAGGAGTCGGCGTACTCGCGGTGGGCGCCGCTGCCGGCTATGCCGGAGGCCGGGCCACCCCGGCCGCCGCCGAGACCTTCGGCGGCGACACCATCCCCTTCTACGGCCCCCACCAGCGCGGGGTCGCCGTGCCACCGCAAGCGCACGTCGCGCTCCTTGGTTTCACCCTGCGCGCGGACACCGATAGGGAACAGCTCCGCGGCATGATGCGGTTGCTGACGGACGACGCAGCTCGCCTCACTTCAGGCCGCACGCCTCTGGCAGACATTGAGGCCGAGCTCACTGATACGCCGGCTCGCCTCACCATTACGTTTGGCTTTGGCGCGGAGTTCGTCCGCCGCGTTGGCGCAGATGTGCCCGACTGGCTGAAGCCGCTTCCCGCATTCGAGATCGATGATCTGCGGGAGGAGTATTCGGGCGGCGATTTCCTCATCGATATCGCTGGTGATGATCCGATCACCGTGGCCCACGCCCAGCGAATCCTGCTTCGCGATACCCGCACGTTCGCCGTGCCCGCCTGGACCCAAAAAGGTTTCCGCCGCGCTCGCGGTACCGAAGATTCTGGCCGCACGATGCGTAACCTGTTCGGCCAAATCGATGGCACGATCAACCCGCAGTTCGACTCCGAAGACTTCGATGAGGTCGTGTGGATCGACGACGGCACATGGATGACCGGGGGCACCGCGATGATTTTGCGGCGGATCGCCATGAACATGGACACGTGGGACAAGGTCGACCGTATCGCTCGCGAAAACGCAATCGGACGCCGTCTCAAAGACGGTGGCCCCCTCACCGGTGGCGGTGAATTCGACGCCCCCGACTTCGACGCGCGCGATGAGCTCGGCTTCCACATCATCGACACGGCCTCGCACATGCGCCGCGCCCGCCCCGTCGAACCCGGCGAGCGAATTTACCGCCGCGGATACAACTACGACGAGGCCATGACGCCCTCGGGTTCCTCCGATACGGGCCTGCTGTTCATCGCCTACCAGGCCGATATCGACAAGCAGTACATCCCGATTCAGCAGCGCCTTGCGGAGGCGGATCTCATGAACATTTGGACGACGCCGATCGGCTCGTCCGTGTTCGCAATTCCCCCTGGGTGCAACGAGGGTGGGTTCATCGGCGAGGGCCTGTTCGACGCCGTTTAGTTACTCCAAAAGGGCGCTAGGATAAATTGCATGACTACACCGGATCCCGCGTCCTCCCTGATCATTCCGAGTGCCGAAGAGCTCAGTGCTGCAACGCCTGTGGTGTCCGGCGAAGTGAAGGTGTATCCCATGGCCAAACGGCCTGGGATCACGGTGCTCGTCATCGTGTTTGATGCCGGTGCGACGCTGGCGAAACACGTCGCGAAGGGCCCGATCACGATCCAGACGCTTTCGGGTCAAGTGAAGGTGACCGTCGAAGATGCCGATCACGACATGCCCGTCGGTGGTCTCATGCACATCGATGCCCGAGTTCAGCACGAGCTCGTGGCGCCGGTGCGCTCGCGCGTTCTGCTCACGCTGTTTGACATCGCCGCGGGGGAGCCGGATGTGCCGGCAGTTTTGCGCAAGGCCCAGTCGAAGGGGCCAGCTCCCGAGAACCTCATCCCGGTCAGGGACGTCTCTGCCGCGGGTGGCCACGGCGGCTGCGGCTGTGGGGAGGAGGATGAGCACCTGCCCGAGCTCGATGTGCGCACGATCCCGCACGCGATCCGCCACGCGACCGTATTCGGTGCGCTGCAGGGCCTCTCCCCTGAGAGCGCGATGGTGCTCGTTGCCCACCACAACCCACTCCCGCTGCTCGCCCAGATTGAGCAGTTGTTCTCCGGGGCGATCGAGGTGACCTACCTGCAGGAGGGTCCCGAGGAGTGGAAGCTCAAGCTGCACCGGCGGGGCTGAAGGTCGCGACAGTCGCGCGGCTAGAGTGGGTTCATGTCCCGTGAAAACTTGCCCCGCGTTGGCGTCTGCGTGCTCCCCGATG
This sequence comes from uncultured Pseudactinotalea sp., assembly GCA_964450475.1. Lineage (GTDB taxonomy): Bacteria > Actinomycetota > Actinomycetes > Actinomycetales > Beutenbergiaceae > HY158. The sequence continues at coordinate 1,541 of CAYVDF010000050.1, read as the reverse complement.
TTCCATGGTCGGAGGCTAAGGAGATCTGGCCGCGCGTTGAGGCCATGGGCGCAGCGCATGGGTGGACCTATGACCACCTGACGTGGGCGGGCCTTGCCGATTCCCCGTGGCGCTCAACCTTTCCGATCCTCACCGCGGCCGCGCTCGTCACCGAAAATCTCCCGCTGGGCACGTTCGTCGCCTCGCCCAATTTCCGCCATCCCGCGCTGCTTGCGAAGGATGCGGTGACACTCGATGAGATCTCTGGCGGCCGGTTCCTCCTTGGGATCGGCGCTGGGGGAGATGTGGACTCCCGGCTCCTAGGCGATGACCACACGCGCGGTGAGCGTACGCGCCGCTTCGCTGAGTTCACTGGCCTGCTCCAACGGATGCTGACCGAGGATCCCGTATCGCATGACGGGGTGTTCTACCAGGTCACGAATTTTCGCGGGATTCCAGGTAGCGTGCAGCAGCCACACGTGCCGTTGATCATCGCTGCGAACGGGCCGCGCGCCATCCGGCTCGCCGCTACTGCGGGCGATGGTTGGGTCACGACGGGCCCGCCTGCTAGCGTGCTGCGTGAACACTCCTTGGATCCGGCGCAGCAGTTCGAGGCATGGTGGGCTGGGCTCGCGGAGCGAAGCGCCCTCCTTACGGAGGCCGAGGCGACACATCGCTCCAAGGACGCCAAGCCCCTCGCGCGCTACCTCTCCCTTGATGCAGGCGGCCCAGTTGCGCTGCAGAGCCTAGAGTTTGCGCGCGAGCAGATTGCTCGTGCAGGCGAGCTCGGCTTCACCGACGTCATCGTCCACTGGCCCCGGCAATCACCGCCGTATCAGGCTGAGGTTTCGGTGCTAGAGGCGCTCTTCGCAAGCCTTTAAGAAACAACCGACGGCGAGCTGCGCCGTCACATATCGCAATCACACACGAAGTTCCACGCGACGACCTCCTCATCGTCGCGCGCCCACTCCTGGGCCTCCTCGCGCGAGGCGAAGTTACGGGGAGCGAGACGGCCATTTGCCATCAGCACCCCGTAGCTGATCTGCTCACGTGGGTCGGTGGATGTCATCTATCGATTGTGCGCCTAAAAATTTTAAAGTTCTAGATCTCAACCTAAAACATGACTCAGCTGTCAGGTCAATTGGCGCTGTGACCTGCGCAAACATCAAAATCTGGACCTCACAGGAGCGCAATGAATTCCTTGTTTGCCGCGCTATCGCGCCAAAAAGTGTTGCCCAAAATTGGTCGAACAGGCATAGAGTGGAGGCGGAACAACGTCGACGTTAGACCCGTACCGCACTGCCGTAAAAGGACATCCCATGAACGTTTACATTGCCGGCTATGCCCGCACACCATTCACGAAATTCACCGGCCAGCTCGCGACCCAGCCGGCCACCGCTCTTGGGGCACACGCGATCTCCGCGGCCCTCGAACGCGCCGGGGTAGCCCCAGCTGACGTCGATGCCGTCTATATGGGCCAGGTCATCCAGGCCGGAGCAGGCCAAGGGCCCGCGCGCCAGGCAGCCGTCGGCGCCGGCATCCCCTTCGACGTGCCCGCGATG
>CAYVDF010000049.1:0-11826 GCA_964450475.1 uncultured Pseudactinotalea sp. | reverse complement strand
TATTTTAGAGGTGATTCGACGTAAGGGGAGCGAGGTTCTCGGTATCGCTCCCGAGACAACTATCGGTGAACTGGTCAACACGCTCAGCGAGAAAAACGTGGGTGCCCTCGTCGTTAAGGACGGCGATCAAATGGTCGGCATCATCAGCGAACGTGACGTGATGCACGGCCTCGCAAAGCGAGGGGCAGCGCTGCTGCAGGAGCCGGTCTCGTCAATCATGTCGCACGAGGTTCAGACCTGCGAGATGGGCGATAAGTTGGAAAAGCTCGCGACAACGATGACCGAGCTGCGGATCCGCCACCTGCCCGTCGTTGAGGATGGGGAGCTCAAGGGGATCGTCTCGATTGGCGACGTGGTTCGTCAGCGCCTAGAAGATCTCCAGGCAGAACGAGACAACCTCATCGACTACATGCATTCGTAGATCGACGAGGTCGTCAGAAAGATCGGTGCGAACCGATTAGTGGGCGCGGGTAACCTTACCGGCCTTGATGCACGAGGTGCATACGTTCAGGCGCTTCGGGGTGCCGTTAATCTTGGTGCGCACGGTCTGAATGTTCGGGTTCCAACGACGCTTGGTGCGGCGGTTGGAGTGCGAGATGTTGTGGCCAAAGCCGGGGCCCTTGGCGCACACGTCACACTTTGCAGCCACGGTGTCTCCTTCAAAAGTTTGCAACTGCCCTGTTTGGGCAACTTCGTAATCATATCTGGATAGGCGCCCTTGGCTCAAATAGTTGAGCGGCCCAGAACTGTGAACCCTGCCACGGGATAACATGAGGGCGTGCCTGCAGACAACGTTATCTATCTTGACTCGCTCACCGAGCTCCAGCGTGTTCTTGGCAAGAAAACCGGCGAAAGGCTCCAAGAGCTCGGCCTTTACACTCTCGATGACCTCGCCCACTATTACCCCCGCAGGTACAACCGCCGCGGCGAACTCAGCGCGCTGAGCGAGGGGGAGGCAGGGGAGTACCTCACGTATGTCGCGCAGTTGAAGGATCGCGAGCAGCGGCGCGTGAAAAACAACACGCTCCTCCTCACGGTCCTGACATTTACTGATGGGGTCACGGACCTCACGTGCACGTTCTTCTCCAAGTCTCGGTTCACGGTCAATCCCGTGGTCAGAGACCTCCAGATGGGGGACACGGCTGTCATCACCGGTACTGTGCACTACCGCAATATCGGCGGAGTGATGCGCCGTGAACTCATCCACCCCAAGGTCGACCCATACGAAGAAGTACGCGGAAACCTCGAAGATGAGGACGGCTCGCCGTTCGTCATCTACCCCACGATTAAGGGCGTGCACAACGCCCTCATCGTTGGTGCAGTAAAAACCGCTCTCGGACCGATGACGCGCGAGGAACTCCCCGACCCCGTCCCCGCCGACGTCCGCGAGAAACACGGGCTCCTGCCGCTCTACGACGCGATCATGAAAGCCCACTTCCCCGAAACCATCGAGGACACGGAGGAAGCGGGGCGCACCCTGCGCTTCCACGAGGCGTTCATCATGCAAGCCGAACTCGCGCGCCGGCGCACGTGGGCCGACCGGTACGCCGCCATCCCGCGATTGAGTAAGGACGGCGGATTCGTCGATGCGCTCGATGCCCACCTTCCGTTTGACCTCACTAAGGGTCAGGAGGAGGTGGCCGCACAGATCCGGGCGGACCTGGAACGGAATAAGCCGATGCGGCGCCTGCTCCAAGGCGAGGTGGGCTCGGGCAAGACCGTTGTAGCGCTGCGGGCGATGTTGCAAGTTGTTGACGCCGGCGCGCAGGCAGCGCTGCTCGCACCGACGGAGGTGCTCGCGGCCCAACACCTCCGCTCGATCGAAGCGACCCTTGGCGACCTCGCACCGAAAGTGGGCCTAACCCTGCTCACGGGGTCGCAGTCGGCAGGGGAGCGGCGCGAGGCACTGGAACACGCGGCGAGTGGCGAGGCCGGGATCGTCATCGGCACCCACGCTCTGCTGGAAGACAACGTCGAGTTCAAAGACCTCGGCTTCATCGTCATCGATGAGCAGCACCGGTTCGGGGTCGAGCAGCGCGATGCGCTGCGCACCAAGGCTGACCACAGCCCGCACGTGCTCGTCATGACAGCAACGCCGATCCCGCGCTCGATCGCGATGACGGTCTTCGGCGACGTCGACACCTCCGAGCTCCGGGAAATCCCTGCGGGCCGGTCCCCAATCACAACCCACGTGGTGTGGAAGCACAACAAGCCGTGGATGGATCGAATCTGGGAGCGGATCGCCGAGGAAGTGCGCACAGGCGGTCGCGCCTACGTTGTGAGCCCGCGCATCGATCACTCAGGCCCCGATGACACGGGAACAACGGTGCTCAGCCTCGCCGATTCCATGTCGAGGGAACCGGCGCTCGCGGGTATCTCGATGCGGGTCATGCACGGGCGCCTGAGTGCGCAGGAGAAGGACTCTGCCATGGCAGAATTCATCTCCGGGGAGAGCCCCGTGCTCATCTCCACCACGGTCATCGAGGTGGGTGTCGACGTACCCGAGGCATCGGTCATGGTGATCATGGACGCCCACATGTTCGGTTTCTCCCAACTTCACCAGCTGCGCGGACGCATTGGGCGAGGCAACCGACCAGGCTTGTGCCTCGTCGTCACCGGTGATGAGAGCGCCGCCGTTGGCAAGCTAACGAAGTTTGCCGAAACCACCGACGGTTTCGAACTCGCTGATCTCGACCTGGAGATGCGCCGCGAGGGCGATGTGCTCGGCCGTGCGCAGTCTGGAACCGGGGTTAAGCTGCGCTACCTCAAAGTGATGAAGCACCGCGAGCTGATCGAGGAGGCACGCGCCGTTGTGTGGCCAATCGTTGAGGCCGATCCAGAGCTCACAGATCATCCCGCCCTGGAGCGAGCAATCCGGCGGGTCTCCCGCGATGCCGACTACCTCGACCGCGTCTAAAGGAGCCCCAAGGGATGCGAATCATCGCCGGCAGCGCGCGCGGCAAGCAACTGAAAGTGCCGCCCAAGGGCACGCGCCCGACGTCGGATCGTGTTCGGGAAGCGATGTTCTCACGCTTAGAACACCTCGATGCGATCCACGACGCACGGGTTCTCGATCTGTATGCGGGGTCAGGGGCGTTGGGGATCGAGGCGCTCTCGCGCGGCGCCGCGAGCGCGACCTTTGTTGAGGCACACGCGAAAGCTGCGAAGGTCTGCCTCGATAACCTCAAAGCGCTCGGCCTCGAAACAAACGCGCGACTGGAGGTGGCGAAGGTCAAGACATTCCTTGCCAAAGCCTCCGAAGGGCACACGTTCCACACGGTGCTAGCGGACCCGCCATATGAGGTGAAAGACGCCGAGGAGGTGGTGGCACTCCTGCTCAACGGATGGCTCGCCGTCGATGCGGTGATCATGTGGGAGCAACCTGCGTCGGACCCGCCAATTGCATGGCCTTCGCCCCTACGAGACTTAGGGGCGAAGACCTACGGGGATACCCGAATTAATTTTGCGGAACTTCCTCCGGAGTCACCGGAGGAGCCGGGGGAAGTGCCCTAACGCGAACGCGAACGCGCTGCAGTTCTGTCACGTATAGGACGATGGTGACAGCCAGAGCCATGAGGAACGCGGGCAGCAGGTGCGAGACGATCCACGAGCCGGTGATTTCCGCGGAGCTGGTGTAGCTGGCGTAGGCGTCCTTCTCGTTCTTCATGAACGTGCCGTTCTCGTTCGTGTTCGCGATGGCTTTGGCGGTAAGTGGCACACCGTTCTTCGTTGTGCCGCTGGCAACGATCTCAGAGTCCCCGTGGGGGAAATCGATGTCCTTGATATTTTCCACCCAGTACCATCCCTCGGCGTCGGCGGAGCTGGTATGGACGGTTTCGCCGTTGACCTCCACGACGACCTCGGACCTGGGCTTCAACCCATTGCCGTTGACCTCAATCTGCGGGGTTTGGGAGCCGTCATTAAAGACGTTGATACCGAGGTTGGAGTACACGCGCAGTTCCTCAATCGCACTGGCGCCAAAGCCCATCGACATGAGGCCAACCACGGCAGCGAGCGCGATCGTCCACGCCGCGTTGAGGCTGTGAGCACCGGCGGGGCGGGAAAGCTTGCTGCTGAAGTGCGTACCCAAAATGAGCCCGATCGTGACGATCGCGATGACGATCACCCAGATCCACGCCGTCAATTTCGTGCCGGTGACGTCGTATATGATCCCAGCAATGATCGCCGCGATCGCGCCACCAATGATCGGGATGGCGTAGGCAAGAGCGTTGGTCGTGTTGTCCAGCGGCTCGGCGGGCCGGGGGTGGGGCGGGGTGGAGTAGGGGAACGGCTGGTCCTGCTCTGGGCCCATGTTGAACACGAACCCGTACAGCAGGAGCACCACGAGGAGCGCGGTGAACAGGATGATCGGGATGTACGTGTTGACGAGGCGCTCGGTGGCGTTCGTGTACTCGGTGGTGAACATCGAGATGAAGAGCGCGACGATTGCCCATGCGGCGATCACCATCGAGATGATGATGCCTGCGATGGCGTGAAGATTGACGGAAACAGCGTGGGGATCGCCAGTGCCGAGCGACTTCACAGCGCGGCGCTTAGCGAGGAGGGATGCTAGGCCGAGCGCGGTGGTCGCGGCGACCCAGATGTAGGTGACGATGTCGTAAGGAGTTTCCTTCGTCCCCTGGTACATGCCCATCATGTAAAGAATCCACGCAACAAGGAAACCGATGAGGAGGATTCTCAGGCCAGCTAAGCTTTTCGTGTTCATACCCTCAAATTAGTCCGCGCCACGCTTCGCGTGGATCCAACTGGAGTATGACAATTGGGATTTGTTAATCATCCGGAGAGGGTACGTTAGAGACGTGAATACTCGTATTGCCGTTTGCCCAGGATCGTACGATCCCATCACGCTCGGGCACCTCGACGTTATCCGTCGAGCTCGCGAGTTGGCCGATGAGGTCATCGTCGCGATCGGGGTGAACCCGGCGAAGACCCCGATGTTTACCAATGATCAGCGCCTCGCACTCACGCAGCAGGCCGTGGCAGATATTCCGGGCGTGCGCGTGGAATTGGTGTCTGGCCTCATTGCCGACTATTGTGCCGAGGTTGGGGCCGCGGCGATCATCAAGGGCATCCGTGGAGGAGCAGATTACGACCACGAATTACCCATGGCGCTGATGAACCGCCACCTGCGGGGCATCGAGACAGTCTTCCTCTCCGCGAACCCGGAACTCATCCACATTTCCTCCTCCCTCGTGCGCGAACTATCAAAGTTCGGCCGAGACGTGAGCGACCTCGTTCCAGCCCACATCGCTGAGGCGATGGCGCAGCTACGAAAGAGACACCCATGAGCGAGAACACCACCGACAACCCCTTCCTCGTCGATACCGAGCTCCGCCGCGAACCCGGCAACTCGCGTGATCTCATCACGACGATCTCGCTGGAGGAGCCCCTTGGCACCGAGCTCATCGGGATCCCCGCGGGCGCTGATGTGCACCTCGACCTCCTGCTCGAATCGGTCATGGACGGGATTTTGGTCTCCGGCACGATCGAGGGCACCCTTGTGGGCGAATGCGTGCGCTGCCTTGCCCCACTGGAAGAAGAACTCAGCGTTGACGTTACCGAGCTCTACTCCTACCCCGAGGCCCTCGAGGGCCAAGAGTGGGAGGAAGACGAGGAGCCGCTGCAGGTCGTGGACGATCAGATCGACCTGACCGAACTCGTCGTGGACGCCGTGGTGGCCGACCTGCCGTTCAACCCAGTATGCTCACCCGACTGCCCGGGCCTGTGCCCAGAGTGTGGTGTCCCTATGGCGGAGAACCCCGGCCACGAACACGAGGCGCCCATCGACTCCCGGTGGGCGGCGCTCGCCGAACTCGCGGGCAACGATGGCGAATAAGGACGCGGCCCCGCTGCTTGGCCGCCTCGGAGTTGACCTCGACCCAGAACTGCTCGTCCTCGCGCTCACGCACCGAAGCTTCGCCAACGAAGCCGGCGGCCTGCCCACCAACGAACGCCTGGAATTTCTCGGCGACTCGGTGCTCAGCATCGTCGTCACCGAGTACCTTTACCGCAACTTCCCCGAAAAGTCTGAAGGTGACCTCGCCAAGACCCGCGCGGCATCCGTGTCGCAAACGGCGCTCGCGGACGTCGCCCGCGACCTCGACCTCGGCGGCTTCGTGCTGCTGGGCAAGGGTGAACTCGGCGCCGGCGGGCGCGACAAGGACTCGATCCTCTCGGACACGCTGGAGGCCATCTTTGGCGCGGTCTATCTCGCGCACGGCCTCGAAGTAGCCCGAGGGGTCATCGAAGCCTTGCTCACTGAAACGGTCGAAAAATCTGCCGAACTCGGCGTCCGTTCCGATTACAAGACGGCGGTCCAAGAGTTGGCAGCAGCCCTCTCCTTGGGTGAACCCTCCTACGAGGTCAGCGGCGAGGGACCCGATCACGCGCGCACCTACGAGGCCACCCTCATGCTCGAGGGCACCGCGTGGGGCAAGGGCGCGGGAACGAGCAAGAAACGCGCCGAGCAGAGCGCGGCGAAAGAGGCGTACCAAGCGCTCATCAAGGCGTACCCCGGGTCGATCTAAGTGCCTGAACTCCCCGAAGTAGAAACCGTTCGCCAAGGCATCGCCGACCACCTCATCGGCCGCCGTTTTGCCGCCGTCGAAGTGCACAACCCGCGCTCAATCCGGGGCCAGCTCGGCGGCGAGCACGAACTGCGCGCACTCGTGGAAGGCCGGACGGTCGTTGACGCGCGCCGCCGCGGAAAATATTTGTGGCTCCGCCTCGCCGCAGACGGTGAACCCGAGGACCATGCCCTTCTCATACACCTCGGCATGAGCGGGCAGGTGCTCCTGCGGCAAAATATTTTCGAACCCCACCGCCACCTGCGCGTGGCATTCACGCTAGATGATGGCACCCAGATGTGGTTCGTTGACCAGCGGATGTTCGGCTACGTCCGCGCTGTCGACCTCGCGCCAGACCCTCACGGCGGGGAACTCATCCCTGACACGATGACCCACATCGCCCCCGACCTTCTCGACCCTCTCCTCGCCCCAGGCACACCGGGCCGTGCGCGAGTCGTTGCGCGGATCCGGAAATCTAGACGCGGGGTGAAGTCAATCCTCCTCGATCAAGAGATCGTCTCTGGCGTGGGCAACATCTACGCCGATGAAGCCCTATGGCGCACCCGCCTTCACTACGCCCGCCCCGCCGCGCGCTTGCGCCGCCCGCAGATCGAAGAACTCCTCGACGCAGCGACCGACGTCATGAAAGAAGCACTCCTCGCCGGCGGCACGAGCTTCGATGAGCTCTACGTCAACGTCGCAGGGGAGTCGGGGTACTTCGAGCGCTACCTCGCCGCCTACGGACGCGAAGGCGAGCCCTGCACCCGCTGCGGGCGACTTATCGTCCGCGAGGTTTTCCAGAACAGGTCATCGTTCCACTGCCCGGGATGCCAGCGCCGCCCCGTCACCCGATAGACTGAAGCGCGTGTCTGATATTCGCGTAATGATTATTGATGATCATGAGGTGGTCCGCCGTGGGATCGCTGAAGTGATCGACCGTTCCGCTGGCCTCACGGTCGTTGCCGAGGCCGGCACCGTGGCTGAGGCCACGCGCCGGATGGAGCTCGTCAAGCCGGAGGTCATGCTCGTTGATTTGCAGCTCCCCGATGGCACCGGCATCGACATCATCGAGGACGCTCAGGAGTCTCTGCCCGATACCAAATGTATCGTGTTGACGTCGTTTGACGACGACGACGCGGTGTCCTCAGCTCTGTCTGTGGGTGCGAAGGCGTTCGTGCTGAAGACCGTGCGCGGCACGGAAATCGCCGACATCGTGCGCGCGGTTGCCGCTGGGCGTGTGCTCCTCGATGACCGCACCGTGACCCGCTACCAGAGCGCCTCTGACCCCACGGCTGACCTCACGAAATCAGAGCTCCGCGTGCTCGACCTCATCGGCGAAGGCCTCTCCAACCGCGAGATCGCCGAGCGCCTCGGGGTGGCAGAGAAGACGGTGAAGAACCACGTGACCTCGCTGCTTGCGAAGATGGGCCTGCAGCGCCGCACGCAGGTTGCCGCGTGGGTCGCATCGAACCGCAGCGGTCGCTGGCGCCAGAACACCTAAGGAAAAAAGGGAATGGAACTTTCCACAATCGTTGATCAGCTCATGCCTCGCGCACTGAAGGAACTCGGCACGCTCGTGTCCATGCGCTCCGTTGCGGATGCAGATGTCGAAGACCCGGCCGAGCTCGCGAAGGCCGCCAACTGGGTTGCCGAGGCATTCCGCGCCGAAGGCCTCGAAACCCGCCTTGCGCGCACCCCCGACGGCACGGACGCCGTCATCGCCACGCACGACGCCGGCGAGGGCGCCCCGCGCGTCATTCTCTACGCCCACTACGATGTCCAGCCGGCATCGGATCACGGCTGGGAGACGAGTCCATGGGAGCTCACCGAGCGAAACGGGCGCTACTACGGCCGCGGCTCGGCCGACTGCAAGGGCAGCATCGTCGCCCACCTGACCACCCTGCGCGCGCTCAAAGAGATCGACGGGTCGTACCCGTGCTCGATCACCGTCGTCGTCGAGGGTTCAGAAGAGCAGGGCACCGCCGGCTTAGAGGACTACGTTCGCGCGAACCCCGAGGAGTTCGCTGCCGATGCCATCATCATCGGTGACGTCGGCAACGTCGCCGTTGGCGTGCCGACCATGACCGTCTCCCTTCGCGGGATGACGGCGGTCAAGGTCACCGTCACGACGGGGTCAAGCACGCTGCACTCCGGCGCGTTCGGGGGAGCAGCACCCGATGCTCTCGCGGCGCTCATTCAGATCCTGGCGTCAATGCGCGATGAGCACGGCAACACAACGATCGATGGCCTCGACAACACCGGCACGTGGAACGGCAACGCCTACGACGAGGATGCCTTCCGCGCCGATGCCGGTATCGCCGAGGGCGTGGCGCGAATCGGTTCGGGAACCGTTGCCGACCAGTTATGGGCCCGCCCCTCGGTCACCGTTCTGGGTATCGACGCACCATCCACCGTTGGCGCGGTGCCCTCGATCCAGGCGAGCGCCGCGGCCGTCGTATCGTTGCGGATCCCGCCCGGGGTTGACCCAGCTCGCGCAGAGGAGCTCTTGAGCCAGCACATCCGTGCAGCAGCGCCATGGGGCGTCAAGGTCGACATCGAGCACGTTGGGGCCGGGGAGGCATTCGCGGCGAACGAGGACACTCGCGCGTTCGAGGTTCTCGCCGATGCGATGACCGAGGCGTTCGGGCAGCCGGTGCGAACGAGCGGACAGGGTGGCTCAATCCCCTTGACCGCGGCGCTCGCGCAGGCGCAGCCCGATGCGGCGATCGTCATGATCGGGGTGGCCGACCCCTCGTGCAAGATGCACGCGGAGAACGAATCGGTTGACCCAGGCGAGATCCAGCGCATGGCGCTCGCCCAGGCAATTTTCTTACGGAACCTCTGAGTAGAGCCGATCGGCGAGCAAGGCGCTCCAGCGCAGGAGGCTCCCGCCCTGCTCGCTCACTCGCCCGAGGGAGAACTCTCCATCGTGGCGCTCAGCGCGCCGCCCGAGGTTAGCCAGCCCCGAGGTGCGGGCACGGTGCTCAGGTATGCCGACGCCGTCATCTTCCACCTCCACGGTGATGTGCGTTGGCGAGACAATAAGGCGCACGTGCACCGATGATGCCTGCGCATGTCGCGCCGCGTTCGCCAGCCCTTCGCGGGAGACGGCCACGAGGTCGTCAACAAGATCGGGGGTGACCCGCGCGTCGAGATCCTCAAACTGGGCGGGGGCGAGGTCCGTGATCTCGTTCCCCTCGTCGTCAACAAACGTCAACACGAGTGAGGGGGCAAACCCAAGCCCCGTGCGCGCTAGTGACACCTCGCGTTGGAGGCGCTCGAGCATCGGCTCTGAATCGTTCTCGGTCGACACCTGCCTCACGATCGCGCGGATCTGGCGCACCGAATCGTCAACACCATCGAGCGCCTCGGAGAGTTCGGCCTTGATCGCGGGATCGTCGATCGCTTCCACGGCTTTCGTCAATTGCAGGCCCGTGGCAAACAGTTGCTGGATCGCGAGATCGTGCAGATCGCGGCCGATGCGGGCCCGCTCCTCCATGAGTGCGGCGAGGTCCTTCGCGGCGCGCGCCTCAGACAGCTTCAGCGCGAGGGCGGCCTGGCCGGCGATAGCCTCGGCGATCTGGAGCTCCGTTGGTGTGAACTCCCTCGCCCCCTCCATGCGCAACAGGATGAGCACCCCAAGTGCCTCGTTATCGGCAACGAGCGGGCAGTACATCGCCGGCCCGAACAGGGCGAACTCCTTCACGCGCATGTCGGGGGCGGTCGAGAGCGAATCGACGTTGATCCCGGTGCGTGATTTGATCACCTGGTGCGCGCGCCCCTTCACGGGCATGACGACGCCCACGAGCTCGCGCACGAACGAGCCGTCAACGATCTCGATGACCCATTCCCCGTGCATCCCCGGCAGCACGATGCACGCGGTATCGGCCTCGGCCACCTGGCGAATCCGCGCAGCAATGAGCTCCAGTGCTTCCTCGATCTCGGGGTTGTGGAGCATTGCCGCGGTGATCTCCTGCCCGACGGTCAGCCACTTCTCGCGGGTGCGGGCGGCGGAATACAGCTGGGAGTTGTGCACCGCGATTGCGGCAGCTGTGGCGAGTGTGTGCATGTGGGCGACGTCGTCTTCGTTAAACCCGCCCTCCTTCTCCGCAACGTAGAGCCGGCCAAACGTTTCCTGATCGGTCACCACCGGTACGCCGAGGAAGGAGCGCATCATCGGGTGGTTCGGCGGGAACCCCTGAAACGCCGGGTGCTTCGTGACGTCGTTGAGCAGCAGTTCCCCGGTCTTAGGGATCGCGGCGAGCACGCCTTTGCCGAGCGGGTGATTGAGCATCGCGGTCGCCTCTGGGCTCATCCCATGCGACACGAACGGATCGACATGCCCAGCGCTGTCGAGCACACCGATCGCGGCATATTTGGCGCCCGTTAACTGCGCCGCAGCCTGCGCGATCTCACCGAGCACATCCTGCAGTTCGAGGTGGGAGGTAACTGAAAGGAGCGAATTAATGATCTGCTTCAAGTTCAATAACCCTGTCTGCGCCGGCGACGCTCTGGAGCCTGTGAGTCACCACAATCACACCACGGTTTGCAGACGGGTCGCTGGCCAACGCCAAAAAATTCGCGGTCAGTTCATCGGCGGTCTCGATATCGAGGTGCTCGCCCGGTTCATCGAGCAACAGCAGGGGAGCGGGCGCTAGCAGGCTTCGCGCAAGCAGCAGACGCCGCCTCTCGCCGCCTGACACCATCGTCGCGTTCTCCCCAAGTCGCGTGTTGACCCCGTCGGGAAGCCCTGCAAGGAAGTCGCGAAGTCCGGCTTGATTGAGGACGGCGATGGCCTCCTCTTCGCTCACGTCACCTCGCGCAACGCGAAGGTTTTCCATGATCGTGGTGTCGAAAATGTGGGCATCCTCGGCTGTGAACACTGCCGTTTTGGCGGCTTCGCCCGCCGCCAGGTCACGGGTGTCTTGGCCGCGCAGGCGCACTGTGCCCGACAGCGGCGGTAGGAGCCCGGCGAGGGTTGCAAGGAGGGTGGTCTTGCCGCGGCCGGAGGGGCCGATGATCGCGAGGGTGTCTCCTGGGCCTAGGTCGAGGTTGATGCCGCTCAGCACGGGCTCGTGCCCGGGGTATCCGATCGTGAGGTTGCGGGCTTCGATCGTGGGAGGCGAATCGAGGTCGGCGTCGACGCCGGTATCTTCAACGGGTTCGGCGAGAAGGTCGACGAGGCGGTGCGCGGCCGCGGCGGAGTGCAGGGTTTGCACGGCAGCTGCGGGGAGTGCGT
>CAYVDF010000048.1:0-11906 GCA_964450475.1 uncultured Pseudactinotalea sp. | reverse complement strand
CTCTTCACTCACCTGCTTCAGGTCGGGTGTTAGCACAGAGATTGTGTTCGCCCCACGGACACCCACGACGAGGTGATCACCTGCAACGAGGATGCTTGAGAGCACATGCGCACCTGGCGCATTCGATGCCGGCACGCGTCTGCCGAGTCGCCACGTGCCGATCTCCATTTCAGTGAGCGAGCCATCGAGTTCTCCGGCAACGATGAGCCGATCAGCAATCCGCACGAAGTGCCGCGGGCCGCTGCCCGGTGGCATGTGCACGAGGGTTACTGCGCCAGTGGGTCGCCCTCCGTCAAGGTCGTACACGCGCAGGTGATCGGTGCCAAGGTCGGCAACAACGAGCCAGTCATCAACTACCTGGGCGTAGTGCGCGTGCGGCCCCGTTTGGCGCATAGCGTCTGGCCCGGAGCCCGTGTGCGCGAGGTCGATGACCTCACCGAAGCCACACCCGTCATGGAGTTCGACCGCTCGAACTACGCCGTTGCCGTAGTTCGACACGTACAGCCACCTCTCATCTGGGGAGACGGAGATGTGGCACGGGTGTGCGCCACCGCTTGGGATGGGCTCGCCGATGAGTCCGGTTTCTAACGGCTCACGATCAAGCCCGCCGATGGGGATACCCCCGCCTGTGCCGGAGATCGGTTCGTCGCCGGCTCGAAAAATTTTTCCGTGCCCTATCTCGCTGACCCCGAAGAGCGCGCCACGGGCGCGAGTAAGAAATGTTGGGCGCGAGATGCGGGCGAGCACCACGGGTTTGGCGCCGCCCACGCGGTAGACCTGATCGGCGCCAGTCCCGATCGTTATTTCAAGGTTGCCAATCACACGGGCAGAAGCGTGTGCAGAAATAAATTTATTTCTGACGCTGCGCGTAGGCTTCGCGGATCTCCGTTGGCACGCGGCCACGGGAAGACACCTCGTAGCCGTTCTCGCGAGCCCACTCGCGGATCTTTGCCGCATCCGAACCACCGGAGGGGCGGCGCGGGGCGGTGCTACGAGCCTGGCGTCCGGTGACCCGGCGGCCGTGGTTAATCCACTTCTCTAGCCCCTTGCGCAACTCTGCTGCGTGAGTGTCGTTGAGGTCAATTTCGTAATTGTTACCGTCGATGCCAAAGGAAACTGTTTCCGTTGCATCGGAACCGTCAATGTCGTCGATAAGATATACCACAATTTTTTGAGCCACGAAAGTTTATCCACTCTATAGTCGCACTAAGCGTGCAATAGTTATATGCTTAAGTTAATAGCAAGCTATCTTAAAACTGCCTGAGAGATCAAGCTGAGGAATCAGAGTTCTCTTCTTCTTCGGCTTCTTTACGTAACTGCTCAGCAATTTCTGCGCGAACCTTGGCATCATATGCGCGTTCACGACGATCCGCCCGGAGAAATGCGCGCATGATGATATAGAAGACAACTCCCAGACCAATGGATGGCGCGAGCGCAATAAGGTAATCCATCATGATTATCTCGGTTTCACTAGTGGGAATGTGATGGTCTCACGAATACCTAAGCCGGTGAGCGCCATGAGGAGGCGATCCATTCCCATGCCCATTCCACCCGATGGCGGCATCGCGTGTTCCATTGCTTCAAGGAAGTCCTCATCGACCTGCATCGCCTCGGGATCGCCCTTGGCGGCAAGTAAAGACTGGGCTTCGAAGCGTTCCCGTTGAATCACAGGGTCGACGAGTTCAGAGTAGGCGGTTGCGAGCTCAAAGCCGCGAACGTACAAGTCCCACTTCTCCGCTTTGCCCTCTTCGCTGCGGTGCTGGCGGGTTAGCGGCGAAGTGTCCTCTGGGTAATCCATCACGAAGGTCGGCTCATGGAGGTGATCGCCAACGAGGAATTCCCACAGCTCTTCAACGACCTTGCCTGGGATAGCAATCTTTTTGTCAATTTGGATATCGAGGCGGTCAGCGTGAGCGAGCAAGACATCCATTGGGGTGTGCGGAGTAATCTCCTCCCCGATTGCCTCCGATAGCGAATTATAGAGGCTAATGCGTGGCCATTCCCCGCCAAGGTCGTATTCCGTGCCATCAGCGAGCGTCACGGTGGTTGTTCCGAATACGTCGATGGCGGCCTGCTGTACGAGGTCCTGGGTGAGATCGGCCATCTTGTTGTAATCGGAATACGCCTCGTATGCTTCGAGCATTGCGAATTCTGGGGAGTGCGACGAGTCGGCGCCTTCGTTTCGGAAGTTGCGGTTAATCTCAAATACTCGCTCAATACCGCCGACAACGGCGCGCTTTAAAAACAGTTCCGGCGCAATGCGCAGGTACACATCCATATCGAAGGCGTTAATGTGCGTCTTAAACGGCCGCGCAGCCGCGCCCCCGTGGAGGGTTTGCAGCATCGGGGTTTCGATTTCGAGGAAATCGCGGCGATGGAAGTTCTCACGCAGCGAGCGCATCACCGCGGCGCGCGTTCGAACCATGTCGCGAGCCGTATCGCGGACGATGAGGTCAAGGTACCGCTTGCGCACACGGGACTCTTCCGAAGAATCCTTGTGCAGGGTCGGCAGCGGGCGCAGCGCCTTCGCGGCGATCGCCCACTCATCGGCAAACACGCTGAGTTCCCCGCGGCGCGAGGCGATGATCTCACCGTGGGCAAACATGTGGTCACCAAGGTCGACGTCAGACTTGAATGCCGCGAGCGACTCCTTTCCGACCTCCCCCTCGGAGAGCATCACCTGTAGCTGAGCGCCGGAGCCTTCCTGCAACGTAACGAAGCACAGGCGCCCCGTGTTGCGCAGGTACACGACCCGCCCGGCAACGCCAACCTTGACGCCCGTTTTCGAGTCGGCCTCAAGGTGGGCGTATTCGTTGCGGACGTCAGTGATCGTCGTCGTGACAGGAACCGACACTGGGTACGGTTCGATGCCTTGTTCAATCAGGCGGGCGCGCTTCTCGCGACGAACCCGCATCTGCTCCGGAAGGGATTCGGTTTCGGTCTCAGCAATATTGGCATTCACACGTTTAATCTTAACCGCAACGAGGGCGGCCTTTGGCGTGTGCTTGCTGACATCAGCCCCAGAGCTGGGCCTCCGCAAATGGGGTCGCGCTCGTGAGCAGGCCGTACCCATCTTCGACCGCGCCCGGGTCGGTGCCTTCGGAGATGATCTTGTTGTTTTCGTCGACGAAAACAACCTTCGGCACATACCTACGTGCCTCAGCGTCAGCGAGCATGCCGTAGGCGATGATGATGACGATGTCGCCCGGGTTGACGTGGTGCGCGGCGGCACCGTTGATGCAGATCTCGCCCTTGCCGCGCTCCCCGGGAATGACGTAGGTCGAAAGGCGCGAGCCGTTGGTCACGTTAACGACGTCGACTTTCTGCCCAACGGGCAGGTCAGCCGCGTCGAGGAGGTCGGCGTCAATCGTGATCGATCCGACGTAGTGGAGGTCGGCTTGTGTGATCGTCGCACGGTGAATTTTGCCGATCATCATCGGACGCATTAGCGAGGTCATGCTCTGTTCTTCTCCAACGTAGCGATTATTTTCTGCCGAACTAGGCGGTCCAATCAATTACAGCGTTATCTAGCAGCCGAGTATTCCCGACCTTGGCCGCAATCGCGAGCAGCGCTGGCCCGGAAACCTCATCGGAGTACGGTTCCATCGTCTCGGGATCGACCAAAACTAGGTAGTCCAATACTACGCTTTCGCTATTTTCCGCGAATTCTCGCCGCGCGGCCTGCAATGTGCCCTCAGGGCCCGCCCCCGCAGCGGCTGCCTCCTCCCCGGCCCGGACTGTGCGCGGAATTACTAATGCCGCCGCCCGTTCCTCGGCATTGAGGTAGGCATTTCGCGACGATAGCGCGAGCCCGTCGCGGTCGCGAACGATCGGCACGGCCTCAATCGTGACGTCCATGTTGAGGTCGGTAACCATCGCCCGGATGAGCGCGAGCTGCTGGGCATCCTTCTGCCCAAAGTATGCGACGTCTGGTTTCGTAATCGCGAGAAGCTTGTTGACGACGGTGAGCATCCCATCGAAATGCCCCGGCCGGCTCGCACCCTCGAGCACTTCCCCCATCGCGCCGGCTTTGAGCGTCACCCGCTTGTGCGGGTACATCTCCGACACGCTCGGCGCAAACACAAGATCCACCCCGAGCGCGGAAAGCTTCGTTACATCGGCCTCCAGCGTGCGCGGGTACGTATCGAGATCCTCACCCTCACCAAACTGCAGCGGATTGACGAAGATCGTCACAATAACTTCCTCGTTATTCGCCTTTGCCGTGCGCACGAGTTCAAGGTGGCCCTCGTGCAGCGCCCCCATCGTCATGACGACGCCGCGCTTGACTGGGCGCATCGCTGCGTGAAGATCGGCGATCGTGTGGACGACGCGCGTCTCCTTCGCGCGCTCACTCGCCTGCGGCGATGCCTGCGCTGCGTCGTCAAGGACGTCGATGATGGCAGCCGCCTGCTTGGCGGTAAGGAAGTCGAGTTCGAGCGAGCGACTGACGGTTGCTCGAGCGAGCGCACGGTACGTGGCAAGTAGTTCGGGATTGTTCTTGGCGAGCGCCTGCAGGTGGGTCGCGACGGTGCCGGCATCGCCGCGGCGAATCGGCCCTGTGAGGGCATGGTCTCCCCGGGTGAGTGCACCGTCGAGCGCGGCGTTCAGCAGCGGGCTGAGGAGCTTGCCAGTATCCTCCACGCCGGCCTGTTCGAGGATGCGGCGCGCCTGGGACACGAGCGTGACGAGGTGGTTCGAGCCGTGCGCAAGCGCCGCGTGATAGACCTCGCGTGCTTCTTCACTCATGACAACGGGTTCTCCGCCCATTTCGACGACGAGTGCTTGGCCAACTGGGAGCATCGCAGGCCCGGCGGTGACCGCAAAGGGTGCTCCGTCGATTCTGCTGAGATCGAGCGATGTTCCCGTGAAGGTCATCGCTGGATGAATCGCGATGGGGATCGCGCCAAGGGCGACGGCTGGTTCAAAGACCTGAGTTCCGTACGTGCCAGCGGTGTGAACAACGATGTGGCCCGCAGAAAATAATTTTAGGGATGCAAAACCGGTGATGAGGGGTTCGAGCGCGTCGTCGGGAACGGCAAATAGCACGAGGTCGGCACCGGCGGGCACCTCATCTGGCGCGACAACTGGCACTCCGGGGAGGAGAGCATCGATGCGTTCGAGTGTCTCGGGGCTCTGCCCGGAGACAGCGACGATCTCGTGTCCGCTGCGCTGGAGCGCGTGCGCAAGGACCGCGCCGACGCGGCCGGCTCCCACGACCCCAATGCGTAAACGCCCCGGTCGGTGTGCTGGTGCTGACACGAATTTTTCCATTCTGCGACGACTACTAACGCCGGGGTTCCCCGATCAGGGATAAGGATAACCCGGGCCACTTTCCGGTGAGATCTCGGCTGCCTGTTCAGGTTCTGCCATGGTTTCGGGTTCCTCACCGGCTTCAGATGAGGCTTGGTGCTCCATCCATCGTTCGGGTCCGGCGGCTGCACGAGCCGCGCGGGCCTCGACGGATGCGCGCTCGACGAAGGCTCGTGCATCAGATTCGGCAAGATGCTCAACCACGGGTGAGACGAGGCCCGGCACGGTGTGCAGCGCCGCATCCGCGATGCCGAGCTTGCGATCGATCGGCCCTTGGTGGGTGCCGATGGATTGGATTCTGGCGTTGGGCACGATGGTCGTGGTTCGCACAATGCGCCCGCGGCGGATGATCGTGGCGGTCGGGGTACCCCGGTAGCCGCTGCGACGCCACGCAATCGGGTTGACCCAGCGCGCAGAGCGCGGGCTTGTGATGAAGCCGAAAGTGTTGTCGTTGCCGACGAGGGCCGCATTCAGGAGGCCGAGGGGATCCTCATCACCGAGGTCGGGCAGCACGAGCGAAAGCAGCAACGCGCTCTCCTCTTGCGTTGCCACGGGGTACAAGTCTGATTCGCCCCTATCGAAATCGAAGCCCTCCCCAGCCACGATCATCGTGGCCCGCCACCAGTTTTTCCGGCGCCACAACACGGGCTGAGTAAGTTGAATTGCCTGCACTCGGCCAGGTGGAACCGTGCGCGCGGTGGTCGCGAGAAGACCGGAGCGCAACCGGATGCCGTCGGGGCTCGTTGCAACGGAGAAGTCGTAGGAATTATTGACTCGGCCCCACCAATAGGTGACTTGCACGACGATCGGGACCAGGAGCGCCGTGAGCCCCGCCAAGTTACGTGAGAAGACGACGTACCCAATGGTACCGAGGACAATGAGGATTGAGATAAGAAAGCTGAGAGAACGAACCAGCGAGCCGACGACGCGCTCGGTGGGAAGACTGAGGAGCTTGTGTTCGGGGGCATCGGGTGCGGCCTCTTCGCCACTCTCCGCTTTCAGGCCGGCCGCCCGCGCAAGGATCTCTTTGCGAAGGCGTTCACCCTCGGCGTCCTTCACGAACTGGATGTCGAGGTGCTCGTTGATCCCTCCGGCGGAGGAGACCCGCAGGCTGACCAAACCACAAATCCGCGCGAGCAGCGGCCGGTTGAGGTTAACCGCTTGGATCCGGTCGAGGCGCACGTGGCGCTGGCTACGGAAAAAGATTCCCTGGTGGAGGAAGATCGATTCGTCGATAAACCCATAGGCGAGGCGCCGCCACGCGAAATAGTTGTACACCAGGCTGATGACGGCCGCGAGGAACACAACGCCGGCGATGATGCCGAGGATTTTCAGCGCAGGAAATCCGGAATCAAGGATGTAGTCCCCGCCCTGCCAGAACACTAGGGCGACGAGAGCCGCGGCGACTTTCCATGCCTTGATGAGCGGGGTGACCGGAGAAACTCGGCGAGAATCTTCACTCACGGGAGCAGGCGACGTCATTAAAGACCCGCCAGCATGCTCTCGGAGCGTTTGGTGAGCCGATCACGCAAACGAGTCGCTTCCTCCAGCGGCACGCCGGGGATATCTCCGCTGTCGACGGCAGCTGAGTGGAGCGTGACCGTGGCGATGCCGTACTTGCGCATGAGCGGGCCGGCGTCGACCTCGATGTATTGCATGCGGCCATACGGGATGAGGATGAGGTTCTTGAACATGATGCCGCGGCGGACGGCGAGCTCGTCGGAAAGTTCGGCGTACCCGATGGCGGGCACCTGGCGGCGGATGAGCCACAGGCTCCAGATGAGGAGTACGAGCGCGATCCCGGGCATGAACCACAGCCATGGCGTGAACAGAAACGCGGCGACGGCGCCGGCGAGGATGGCAATCCCAAACCAGATAAGGGAGACGATCGTGCGGACTTTGATGAGTTCGCGGGAGACGGGCACCCACGTGGCGCCGTCAATATCGAACGGGGAGGAAGACATGCGTAGCTATCCAGAAGTTGAGGGGGCGGAGGGGTCGTCCTCCTCAGGAGGAACGCGGCACGACCATTGTGCCACTAGCCCGGCGGTGATCAGTGCAGCAGCGGCTACGAGCGCCGCGATGGCGCTGTAGGTCACGGTTTGGGCCTCAGGCGCGGGCCACGCCTCGAAAACGGTGATAATTTGCGCGGTGAAATACCCGGCCTGCATCGCACCGACGATCGACGCAGCTTGGGCGAGGGCGAGGGTGCGGGTTGCGCCGATTGGGTCGATGTGGGTTCCCCCGCGAACCCAGCGGCGTACGCGCAGGCCGAGGAAGAGCACTGAGGCGGCGATCAGAAGCAGGATGAGCGTGACTGACAGCGGCACGGGGAACGGGTCGGTTCCTCGGAGTTGAAACCACCGCAGCACCAGCATGGCCAAGCCTCCGACCACGAGGTAGAGGACGGTCAGATGCTTCCACCCGATAGTGGTCATTCGTCTGGGTTGATCTTGATCCACTGTGGCTTCATCGCGGGTTGCTCTGGCTCCTCGTCAGCTCCTAACCAACCAGTAGCACCTGGCTCGGCGGGTTCTGACGGTTTCTCAGGTGCGTCTGTCTCTTCCTGCTGCGGCTCGGCGGCCGGCTCGCTCGGTGCCTCCGCATCACTTGGCGCAGGCACAGGTACTGCGGGAGCGGCATCACGGAACTCCGGCTCATCCTCGGGGATGGCCCGGGCAAGCCAGTCGGCTACAGCAGGGGCGCCCTCGGCACGTTCAGTAGGCTCCGCTGGTGGCGCGGGTGGGGCAGCTGGTGCTTCTGTCGGGGCGGCGGAGATCCCATCGAAGTCGACGCTGAGGAACTCAGGAAGATCCTCATCCACTGGCTCTGGCCCACCAACGTGCTCAGGGGGCGCGAGCGGCTCCGGCTCGGCAAGTGGTTCCGGCTCCGCAAGCGGTTCGGGCTCGATCGGGGTGTCTTCGATGGGAGCAGGCAGGCTCGGGGCAATGTCTGTTGCGGCCTGATCCTCGGTCAGCCAGTCGAGCGCGAGCCAACGGACTCCCTTGCGGTCCGGAGCAGTCTCCGCGAGCTCGGCAACTAACCCGCCGTCAACACCGGGTAGCTGAGCGGCGGGATCAACCTGTGCCCACGGCACAAGTACGAACGCACGCTGCGAGGCCCACGGGTGCGGAAGATAGAGGTTGGGGTCAGAGGAGATGACGTCGCCGTAAATGATGATGTCGATATCGAGGGTGCGCTCACCCCAGCGCTCAACACGAACCCGGCCGTGCGTATCCTCGATGCGATGAATTTCCGCGAGGAGTGCTCTCGGCGAGAGGGTCGTGGTCGCGAGCACGACGGCATTGAGGTAATCATCCTGGGCAACAGCATCTGCGTGGACGACCGGCGCCGTGCGCGCCAGCGCCGATACCTCGGTGACATAGATTCCCTCAGTGCGGTCGAGATCGGTGACGGCGTCACGCAGAGTTTGGCGCACGTTGCCGACGTTCCCGCCGATCGCAAGCACGATGTTGACGGCTTTCTCAGGTGCTTGGTCTAACTGGTCACCATCGCCATCGCCACCGCCGTTGGGGATTCCCTCGTTATCGAGGAGAAGATCTGGGTTCGGCACGGATGCTGGGAACGGGACGTGGCCCGCTAGCGGGTCGCCATCATCGTCTTCGGAGATCACAGTCGATGCGACGTCGCCGAGAATTCCTGCTCCCGCAGCGGCGGCAGCAGCGGCGGCGCCACTCACTGCTGGGCCAGCGGTTGCAGCACCAGCCGCTGCAGCGGTCGCACCAGCTGCGCTCACGAACGCAGACATGTCACCAACGTCGCCGCTGGGCTCACTCTCGTAGTCGTCAAAGTCAGAAAATCCATCACCGTCGTCGCCGTCTTCGGCCTTGGCGGCGGGTTCGTCAGCGATATCCGCTTCGCCCTCTTCCGCGGTGGCTTCGGATTCGACGCCTGGGTCGGCGTCAAAGACTTCGGCTGCTTCCGGTTCCTCGATGTCGGCCACTGGTTCATCGACGGGGGCGTCCGATTCGGGGGCGTCGACGGCGCCAGCGGCGATCTGGGAAACACCCGGACCGGCAGGAGCCGTCGAGGCACCAGTGGGGGCATCGCGGGTGATGCTCACCTGAACGTCACCGAAGGGAACACCAACGGGTGCGAGCGGTTTGTGAATGGTCACCTCAACGGCGTCCACACCAAACTCGAGAACAGCATCGGCAACTCGGGCGGCGACGGTCTCGATGAGGTTGGCCGGTTCACCTTCGATGATCCGAACGACGGCGGCGGCGATGTCCGCGTAATTCGCGGTCCGTTCGAGGTCGTCGGTGCGGGCCGCGTCGGTCGTGTCGAGGTGCAGAACGAGATCGACGGAAAACGGCTGACCCTTTTCGCGCTCGCTGGCGAGAACCCCGTGGTACCCGTACCCCTCAATCCCCAAAAGTCGGATGCGATCGTTGGTGTTCATGGCTCCTCCTCGTTCAGCTATTCTTCGCCATCTTGATCGCATGTGCTACCAATACGGCGTCCGCCGATGGAAAAACTTCGTGCACGCGCACGCCCCACACGCCGTGGTGAGCGGCGATCGCCGTCACGGCAGCCGTGGCTTGGTCGCGGCTCTCTGGCGCGACCATACCCTTGCCGCTGGCGAGCAACTCACCGAGGAACCGTTTGCGCGACGCCCCGATGAGCACGGGGTAGCCGAGCGACATGAGGTGATCAAGATTCGCGATGAGCTCCCAGTTGGCAGCGGCGTTCTTCGCGAACCCCAGGCCTGGGTCGATGATGATCTGCTCACGGTCAACCCCGGCGGAGCGCGCGTCGATGACCTGCATGAGTAGTTCTCGCGAGACGTCCGCGGTGACGTCGTCGTAGTGCGTTAGTGCGTTCATGATGTCGGAGGGGCCGCGCCAGTGAGAAATTATGTACTGGCAGCCGCGCTCGGCGACGAGTGCGTTCATGTCTGGGTCGGCTTGGCCACCAGAGACATCGTTGACGATGTGCGCGCCCGCATCGAGCGCGGCGGCGGCAACCTCGGCGCGCATCGTGTCAACGCTGAGCAGCACGCCCGACTCCGACAGGCCCGCGAGAACGGGCAGGATCCGGTCGAGCTCTTCGGCCGCGGAGATCCGCCCCGCCCCTGGGCGGGTGGACTCCCCACCAATGTCGAGGATGTCGGCACCGGCGTCACGCAGCTCAAGCCCGTGGGCAATCGCGCGGCCGGCGTCGAACCATTTGCCGCCGTCAGAGAAAGAATCGGGGGTCACGTTGATGACCCCCATGATTTTGGTGCGGGTGGAATCCACGAGCCACCTCACGGCTCCATCGCGATGAGGCTCATCACCTCAGCGCGGGTCGCGGGATCGCGCATCTGCCCCCGCACAGCCGACGTCACTGTGCGCGCACCGGGTTTGCGCACCCCGCGGATCGCCATGCACATGTGCTCGCAATCGATGACCGTCACAACGCCCTGGGCACCGAGGTTCTTCACGAGCGCATCGGCGATCTGCCCCGTCAGGCGCTCTTGCACCTGCGGGCGCCGCGCGAACACGTCAACGAGTCGGGCGATTTTGCTCAGGCCGACGACTCGGCCGCTCTTGTCCGGGATGTACGCAACGTGCGCGACCCCATAGAAGGGCAACAGGTGGTGTTCACACATCGACTGCACCTCGATGTCTTTGACTAACACGAGCTCCTCGTGGTCGATCTCAAAGACGGTCGCGAGCGCGTCTTCAGGCCTCTTGCGCAGACCGGCGAAAATTTCGCGGTACGAGCGCGCGACCCGAGCGGGTGTCTCGCGGAGGCCTTCACGGTCAGGATTTTCGCCGACGGCGAGGAGCAGCTCTCGTATGGCGGCTTCGGCTCGCGCTTCGTCGAACTCAGGTATCCCGTCGTATTCCGGCACGTCCGCCATATCACTCACCCTTCGCTTCCCCCTGAGGGCTTTCTGGGAACTCTACCGCGTGGCTCTCGGCGACCGAAGGGGGCTCCGGTTGTTTCTCACCAGGTGAGGTCGGCTCGGGCGCGGAAGTATCCGGGGCGACGATTTCGTCGACGGCGCGGGTCGGCTCCGCGACAATCTCGGCGGGGGTGTCCTCGCCGTTGTCCTCAGCCCGGGGGCTCGCCTGAACGGGTGGGATGTCAGAGACCGTGCGGCGCTGGCTCGAGAGCCACACCGGGCGCGGGTCGCGCTTAACGATCGGGGCAAACACCTCGGCGAGCTCAACTTCGTTGAGAGTTTCCTCATCGAGGAGTCGCTGAGCGAGGTTGTCGAGAATCTCGCGGTACTCAGTCAGGATCTCCCACGCTTCGTCATGAGCGGATTCGATGAGGCGGCGCACTTCGGCGTCAATGAGCCCGGCGACCTCTTCGGAGTATTCGCGATCGTGGCCCATGTCGCGGCCGAGGAATACCTCTCCGCCGGCTTGGCCAAGGCGGAGCGCTCCAACGCGCTCGCTCATCCCGTATTCCATCACCATCTTGCGAGCCGTGGCGGTCGCCTTTTCGATGTCGTTCGACGCCCCGGTCGTGGGATCGTGGAATACGATCTCTTCCGCTACCCGGCCACCGATCGCGTACGCGAGCTGGTCGAGCAGCTCGTTGCGGGTGACCGAATACTTATCTTCGCTCGGCATGACCAT
>CAYVDF010000047.1:4025-11950 GCA_964450475.1 uncultured Pseudactinotalea sp. | reverse complement strand
ATCCCCACCTTCGTGCTCGGCACGGGGGCGGAGTACCAGGTCGCGGACGAGGGCTACGGCCCACGCCCGGTACCCGACGTCAAGGGCTACCCCGAATTCGCCGCCCACCTCGCCCAGTCGATCATTCAGGACGACTTCGACCTCACCCTCGTCAACGAGATGGTGGTTGACCACGGCCTGACCGTTCCACTGTCGCTCGTTTACGGTGACGTCGATGAATGGCCCACCCGGGTCATCCCCCTCGCTGTCAACGTCGTGCAGTACCCCGTTCCCTCCGGGCGCCGCTGCTACGAGCTCGGCAAGGCGATCCGCCGCGCCCTCGACAAGTGGGACGGCCCCGAGCTCAACGTGCAGATCTGGGGCACCGGCGGAATGAGCCACCAGCTCCAGGGTCCGCGCGCCGGCCTGATCAACCAGGAATGGGACAACGCGTTCCTCGACCACCTCATCGCCGATCCGCTCGGACTCACCGAGTGGGATCACATGGAGTACGTCGATGAGGCAGGCTCGGAGGGTATTGAGCTCGTTGACTGGCTCATCGCCCGCGGCGCCATGGACGACCAGTTCGGCGGCGGCGCGCCCTCGGTGGATCACCGGTTCTACCACGTTCCGGCATCGAACACCGCGGTCGGGCACCTCGTGCTGACCAACCCCGAAAAATAAGGAGAAGCTTTTGTCGAACGAGAAGATTAAGGTTGCAGTCGTCGGCGCCGCCGGTGCCTTCGGCCGCAAGCACCTTGATGGCCTAAAGAACATCGACGAGGCCGACGTCACGGTGGTTGCCGGTACCGATGCCGAAAGCACCCAAGCGGTAGCCGACAAATACGGCGTCCCGAACGCCGTCGTCGGTTTCGAAGCGGTTCTCGACCGTGACGACGTCGATGCCGTGATCCTCGCGACCCCCACCCAGCAGCACGCCCAGCAGTTGCAGGACGCGCTCGCTGCGGGCAAGCATGCCCAGGTGGAGATCCCGCTGGCCGACTCTTTCGCCGATGCCGAGGCAGCCCTCGCGGCCGCCGAGGCCTCGCCGCTGGTGTCGATGGTCGGGCACACGCGCCGCTTCAACCCCTCGCACCAGTACGTGCGCAACCGGATCGATGCAGGTGAGTTCAATATCCAGCAGATGGATGTGCAAACCTACTTCTTCCGCCGCACGAACACGAACGCCGAGGGTAAGCCCCGCTCGTGGGTCGACCACCTGCTGTGGCACCACGCCGCGCACACGGTCGACCTGTTCGCGTATCAGGCGGGCAAGATCGTCGAGGCGAACGCCATCCAGGGGCCAAAGCACCCCGAGCTTGGTATCGCCATGGACATGTCGATCCAGCTCAAGAGCGAAACCGGCGCGATCTGCACCCTGTCGTTGTCGTTCAACAACGACGGCCCGTTCGGTACGTTCTTCCGCTACATCGGTGACACCGCCACGTACGTGGCGAACTACGACGATCTGTTCGATGGCAACAACAACCAGATCGACGTCTCCAACGTCGCCGTCAGCATGAACGGCATCGAGCTGCAAGACCGCGAGTTCCTCGCCGCGATCCGAGAGGGTCGCGAACCGAACTCCTCGGTCCGCCGCGTCTTCGACTGCTACCGGGTCCTTGGCGATCTCGAGAAGCAACTCGAAGGTTAGTCTCCGCGCCGTCCCCCATCGCTTACAACCGCGGCGGGGGACGCCGCATTTCTACCCCGAAGCCGACCTGTGGGGATTTCGTTGAAGGCAATCTCATCCATGGCCACGCGCCACGTTCTCGCCGCGCTCGCCGCCGAAGCCCACGCCCGGGGCCTCCCCGATCTCCACATCGAGTCCACCGGCGGTGTCACCGCAGCCGAACGAGTCGCCGCGGGTGAGTATTTCGATCTCGTTTTTCTTGCAGACGGCGCACTCTCGCGTTTGGGCGCGCAGCGTCACGTGATCGCTTCCTCACGCACCCCCATCGTGCTCTCCAGCGTCGCGGCCGCCGTTCCCGACCCCAGTTCAGAGAGCGCTCCCTCCACGGGCGCCCTCGCCTTCGCCAACGCTGACGCAATGCGCGCCGCTCTCCTCGACGCCGACCGAATCGGCTACTCGACCGGCCCCAGTGGTGATGCCCTCGTGCGGATGATCGAGGAGTGGGGCCTCGCCGACGTCCTCGGCTCACGCCTCGTTCAGGCGCGTGCCGGAGTGCCGGTTGCTTCGCTGCTGGCCGACGGCGAGGTCGACCTTGGGTTTCAACAGCGCAGCGAGCTTGTCGGTGCCCCGAGCATCACGATCCTGGGTGTGCTGCCCCCCGAGTGTGCAATCGACACCGTGTTCTCTGGGGCAATTTCGTGGAGCTGCATCGCACCCGACGATGCTCAGGCACTCCTCGACTTCTTTTCTTCAGATGAAGCGGCAGCGATAATATCGGCCCATCACTTCGCCATCCCGCCCACCACCCCAGGGAGATAGCCATGACCGAGACCGCCACGACCGTTGCGCTCCTTGGCGCGGGTGAAGTCGGCACACTGCTGGCACGAGATCTCCTCGACGCTGGCGTCCAGGTGAATGTCTATGATCCCCAGTTCCTACCGGAGGATCTGCACAGGCGCCTCCCCGGAGTCACCGCATGTGAGAGCGAGGCCGGCGCAGTCGCTGGTGCCGATCTCGTGCTCAGCGCGAACACCGCAAGTGTCTCCGCTGAGGCGCTTTCCAATGGCCTTGCCGGTCACACCGCCGGCCACCCGCTTGTGTGGGCCGACCTCAATACCGGCAGCCCCGAACTCAAACGCGAGCTCGATGCCGCCTGCCGCGATGCCGGGGTTGACTTCGTTGACATCGCCATCATGTCGCCGATCGCTGGCAAGGGTCTGCATGCCCCGCTCCTCATCAGCGGCGATCGCGCCGCCGAGATTTCTGAGCTCATCAACTCGTGGGGTGGCAAAGCCGAGGTCGCTACCGGGCCCGCCGGTTCAGCAGCTGCACAAAAGCTCACGCGCTCAATCTTCTATAAGGGCATGGCCGCGATCGTGCTCGAAGGCCTCGAGGTGGCCACCCGTGGCAATATGCGTGAGTGGTTCCTAGAGCACATGGCCCAGGAGTTTGAGGCCTTCAATGCCGACACCCTCACCCGCCTCATCGAGGGCACACACCAGCATTCAGTGCGCCGTGAAAAGGAAATGTGGGCCGTCGTCGATTACGAGGAGTCCCTCGGGGTCAACCCGCGCCTCGCGCGCGCGACCGCAGAGTTCCTCCGCGCAATCAACGAGAACACATAACTCTTAAGCGAGCGCTTCGCGCACCCATGCCATGTCGGCGAGGTGCTCATCCAGCCCGCCGGGAGTCTCTAGGATCATCGGCGCCTGCGCCTCACGCAGCACCGCGCGCAGCTGCTCCTCCGGGATGAGCCCATCGCCCAGGTTCGCGTGCCTATCCGCGCCCGAGCCGGCAGCGTCTCGGGAGTCGTTGACGTGCACGAGGTCGATGCGCCCCGTAGCCGCGCGAACCCGCTCGGCCAGCCCGTCCATCTGTTCACCCGAGGCCCACGCATGGCACGTGTCAAGGCAGAAACCGACCCGCTCGCCGTCCTTACCCGCACGAACCGCCTCCCACAGACCGGTGAGTCGATCCGCACCACGCGCGACCGCACCTGCACCGCCGGCAGTGTTCTCAATGAGGATCGGTACGTGCATGTCGACGGCGTCGAGTGCCTTGCGCCAGTTGTCGAACCCGATCTCGATGTCGGCCTCGCCAACGTGGCCGCCGTGGACGATGAGTCCGAGCGCGTCGATCTCGGCTGCGAGCTCGAGCTGACGCTTCAAAATATTGCGGCTGGGGATGCGCACGCGGTTGTTAATAGTCGCGACGTTGATAATGTACGGCGCGTGCACGTAGATCCCAATCCCCGCCTCAGCGGCCGCCTCCTTGAGAGCCTCGGCACCGCCAGGATAGGCGAGTTCGTGCCCTTTCCACGCGGTGGGTGAGCCGATCATGATCTGAATAATGCTCGAGCCTCGGGCGATGCCGTCCGCAATTGCGGTCTCAGCGGAAACATGAACACCAAGGGGCAAATTCGTCATAACTTGTACCCTGCCAGATCGCGCCGATTTTGCCCACTCGGTCGTGACACGATGAAGTATGGCTAGATGCTTTGGAGACGGCGATCCGGTGTACGCCGAGTATCACGACACCGAATGGGGCGTGCCCCCGAAAGATTTTGGGCCCAACGAAGCGACAATTTTTGAGCACCTCGCTCTCGAAGTCTTTCAGGTGGGCCTGAGTTGGCTGCTCATCCTGCGCAGGCGCGAGGCCTTCCGCGAAGCGTTCCACGGATTCGATCCCGCACGCGTCGCGACGTTGACTGATGCCGACGTCGAGCGCCTCGCGAATAATCCCGACATCATCCGCAACCGCGCGAAGATCAAGGCGACAATCACGAACGCAAAGGCCGTGCTCGCGATGCACGAGGCGGGCGAAACGCTCGCTGGGCTGCTCGCTGCCCACCGGCCACCCGTCGTCATCAATGCCCGAAACACGTACGCCGATCTGCCCTCCTCCACACCGGAGTCTGAAGCACTGGCGAAGGAGCTAAAGAAGCGCGGCTTCACCTTTGTTGGGCCGGTTAACGTCCACGCAATGATGCAGGCACTTGGTGTGGTGGACGATCACCTCGCCACGTGCCCGATCACCACTGCGCGCGAGAGCGGCGAGGCTCCGGAGCGGTTGCCTGACGTCTGGGATGAGGTGAGAGCATCAGCGCAGCGCTACCTATGATGGGTGTAGATAGTTTCACCGCTTTATTAGGAGCGTGCATGAAGTTTGCTGTCATTATTGGTAGCACCCGTAACGGCCGCAAGGGCCCGCAGGTTGCAAATTGGGTTCTGGAGGAGGCGCGTCGAACCGACGCCGCGAAGGAGGCCGGCGCAACGTTTGAGCTCGTCGATCTGCTCGACTTCGACCTTCCCTTCTTCGACTCCGAGATTCACCCCGCGAACACGAACAAGGTGCACAGCAACCCGCAGGCACAGCGGTGGGGCGACGTCATCGATACGTTCGATGGTTACATCTTCGTCACTCCGGAGTACAACCACTCCGTGCCGGGCGCGATGAAGAACGCGTTCGACACCCTCTTCTCGGAGTGGGTCCACAAGCCCGTTGCGATCGCTTCCTATGGTCAGGCAGGCGGCGTGCGCGCGGCCGAGCACTGGCGCGCGATCGTCAAGAATGTGCGAATGCTCGATACCCGCAGCCAGATCACGGTGTTTACAGACGTCGATTTCACCGACGGCAAGTTCATACCGAACCCGCAACTGACGAAAAACCTGGGCGTGTTCGTGGAGGAACTCATTTCCTTAACTCGAGCAAGCAAAACGCTGCAGGAATAAACCGAAAAAGGCACAATAGGTAGACAGTTGGTTCGCGCCAACGTCGCTGAAGACGTTCAAGTCTTAGGCAAGACCTTCTCATAGGTCCAGCGGGTGCGTTCGTCCCCCCGAACGTGCCCGCTGTTTAAATTCTCCGCTCGATTTAAAGAGTACGACGTGCGCCACACCGATGCGGTTCCTCGATCCTCGTCTGCGCTCAGGCTAGCGTGTGCCGTACACAGGGAAGGAGGTGGTCCGTAAATTGATAGCTCTTCGGACATGTGAGGTGACTTTCCGCTAACGCGGTTAGGTCTCGCGGTGGCGAATACTTGGAAGTCACCGGCGCCCACGGAACCACCCCCAGTCCAGGGTGGTAGCGGTATCCGCAATCCGTGGGCGTTCCCCTTTTTTCGGGCCCGCCCAATCGCCCGCGAGCGCCCCCGTTCTGGGTGACAATGGAGCAATGAAGCTAGGTTTTCACACAGGGTATTGGTCCGCTGGCCCCCCACCGGGTGCCGCCGAAAGCGTCGCCCAGGCCGACGCGCTTGGTCTTGATTCAGTATGGACGGCGGAAGCTTACGGCTCCGATGCGTTCACGCCTCTCGCGTGGTGGGGGTCGCACAGTTCCACCGTCCGCCTCGGCACCGGGATTGCCCAGATGGCTGCGCGAACGCCCACCGCCACCGCGATGGCAGCCCTCACCCTAGATCACCTCTCTAGCGGCCGCTTCATCCTCGGCCTCGGCGCCTCAGGCCCTCAGGTCGTTGAGGGCTGGTATGGCCAGGAATACAGCAAGCCGCTCGCCCGCACCCGCGAGTACATCGCGATCATCCGCGACGTCCTGCGCCGCGAGCACCCCGTCACAGCACCCGGCCCCGCCTACCCGCTGCCCCGCAACCCCGAACTCGGCAAGCCTCTGATCTCCACGGTGCACCCGCTACGCGCCGACCTGCCGATCCACCTCGCCGCCCAAGGCCCGAAGAACACCGAGCTCGCTGCCGAAATCGCCGACGGTTGGCTGCCCGCGTTCTTCTCCCCGCGCCATGACGCGGAGTATCGCGAGCGACTCGCAGCCGGCTTCGCCAAGCGCAGCTCCGATCTCGCGGCAGCGGAGAACTTCGAGGTCAGTGCCTCAGTTCCTGTCTCTATCGGTTCTGACATCGAAGACGCCGCGCGTCACCTGAAGCCCCACGTCGCCCTCTACGTTGGGGGCATGGGTTCTGCCACCGACAACTTCCACCGAAACGCCATCGCGCGCCTGGGGTGGGAAGAAGAAACCGAAAAAATCGCGGCGATCTACCGCGAGGACAAGCGCGCCGCGGCAGAGGCCGTACCCACGGAGCTCGTTCTCGACATCGCTCTCGCCGGCAATCCCGCGCAGCTCCGCGAGCAATTCCAGCCATGGAAAAACACCTGTCTGACGACGTTCATCATGCAGACAGATCCCCGCGCGCTGCCCGCGATCGTGGAGGCTCTCGCCTGAAAGTGGCCACAGTCAGCCCAACAGTTCGATAACATTAGCTTCCCAGCCGTGGAAGATGCTTTGACTGTGCCATAGGCTCCAGGTGAACTAGCCAGATGTTTCAGTGAAGAGTTATGACTCGGGCGTGCACGGCATCCCGGAGGAGAAAAGTTAATGAAGTCCGATCACCGCAACCGGCGCAGACTTTCAGCGCTTCTGATGATTCCTGTGCTCGTGGTGCTGTCAGGGTGCATGAAGCTCCACATGGATGTCGACATTCGCGCTGAGAATGACGCCGTGCTGTCGATGGAGATCGTCGACGAGATGGGCTTTCTCGAACTCGAAGAAGAAGGCTGCTCGGAGTTCTCTGATGATGTTGGCGACAGCACCGTCGAGCAATTTACCGATGCCGATGGTAACTTCGGGTGCCGGATCTCGGGCAATGTGGGCGAGGCTGCCGCCAGTGATGGTTTCTTGATCTCCCAGGATGGCAACGAACTCGTCTTCAAACTCACTGACATGGACATGGGCCTCGGCGAAGATGAGAACATCGATCTCGATGATCCGATGATGGATATGTTCACCCCGGATATTCGGATTTCCGCGACGTTCCCCGGGAAGGTCACTTACGCATCCGAGGGAGGCAAGATCGAGGGCAACACCGTGACCTGGACGGGCCTGGAGATCTTCACCGGCACGATCGAGGCTCGTGGCGAGGCCAAGGGCGGCATCTTCGGGGGAGGCTCCGGAAGCGAGGCAGACAAGGGCGACGCCGCTGCGCCGGATGCCACCCAGAGTCCCGCTGCGCCGGAGGATGAAGATCCCGCGAACGAGGACGCCGTCGTGGCACCCGCCCCAGATGCGGCCGACTCCGAGAGCTCCGGCCTGCCCATGTGGGTCGTGATCGTGCTGGGCTTGCTCCTGCTGCTAGTGATCGCCTTGATCATCATGGTGGCGCGCAAGGGCCGCGCAGGGAAAGCCGCCGTAGCCGGCGCGCAGTACCCGCCCCAGCCGCACCAAGCGCAGTACCCGCAGCACGGGCAGTACCCCCAACAACAACAGTGGGACCACACCCAGCAATACCCCCAGCACGGGCAGTACCCCCAACAACAACAGTGGGACCACACCCAGCAATACCCCC
>CAYVDF010000047.1:0-3925 GCA_964450475.1 uncultured Pseudactinotalea sp. | reverse complement strand
AGCAGGGTCAACCCGGTGAGTGGAACGGTGGGAACCAACCTCCGAGCCAATGAGATGCTTAAGGCATGGACTTTCGCATTTTCATTGAGCCCCAGCAGGGCGCCACGTACGGCGATCAACTCAAATTAGCCCAGAAAACTGAGGAGCTCGGCTTCGACGGATTCTTCCGCTCGGACCACTACCTAGCCATGGGCAGCAGCGATGGCCTGCCTGGCCCCACCGATGCGTGGACCACGCTGGCCGGCCTCGCCCGCGAGACCAGCCGGGTCACCCTCGGCACCCTCGTCTCCTCGGCGACCTTCCGCCAGCCGGGCGTGCTCTCGATCCAGGTGCTGCAGGTCGATGAGATGTCTGGTGGGCGGGTGGAACTCGGCCTCGGTGCGGGCTGGTTCGAGGCCGAGCACAAGGCCTACGGCATCCCATTCCCCGCGAAGCGGTTCGGCCCGCTCACCGAGCAACTGGAGATGATCACCGGCCTGTGGAACACTCCGGCGGGCGAAAAATTTAATTACCGCGGCACGCACTACCAGGTCGAGGACTCCCCCGCATTGCCGAAACCCACCCGTGAGATCCCCATCATCATTGGTGGCCACGGCCCCACGCGCACTCCCGAACTCGCCGCGCGCTTCGCAACGGAGTTCAACATCCCCTTCGCTCCGTTCGACCGGGTCAAGCCCATTTTTGACCGCATTCGCGCCGCCTGCGAAACCCGCGGCCGCGACCCAGAAACTTTGACGTATTCCGCGGCCCACGTCGTGTGCGTGGGGGCCACCGAAGCAGAGTTCACCGCTCGCGCTGCACGCATCGGGCGTGACCCTCAAGAGCTCCGCGAACACGGCATCGCTGGCACCCCAGCCGAGGCCCGTGACCGCATCGAGGCCCTGCGCGCAGATGGTTCCCAGCGCGCTTATCTGCAGGTTCTCGACCTCCACGATCACGACCACCTCGAGCTCATCGCCGCCGAGGTCGCCGGCCTTCGGCCATGAACCCGCGCCCCGGCCGCCTCGCCGCGTTCCTGCTCCTGCCAGTTCTCTTAGTGGGAGCAGGGTGCGCGAAACTCCACACAAGCATCGAGATCGCCTCCGAAACCGACGTCACCCTCATCAGCGAACTCGTCGACACCCAGGGCCTGCTCGAACTTGAGGAGTCGGGGTGCGCCGACCTCGCCGCACAGATCCCTGATAGCGAATTCGACGAGTTCACCGACGAGCAGGGCAACGCTGGGTGCCGCATCGTTACCCCCATCGGGCACGCCGCGAACTCCGAGGTATTCCGAATTAGCAAAGACGGCGATGAGTACGAATTCGTGGTGTCGAACCTTCTCGATCACCTCCCCGGCGTAGGCGAGGGGCTCAACGTCGACGATCCGGTTCTCGCGCTCTTCTCACCCGACGTTGAGCTCACGGTCGTGTTCCCCGGTCCCGTGGCAAGCGCGAGCGAAGGCGGGATCGTGGAGGCCAACTCGGTGACGTGGACTGGGATCGACATCCTCAACACGCGCCTGGAGGCTCGCGGCGCCATGACGGGCACTCCCCAGCAGGGGCCCACCCCCGAGGAAACCACGGCCCCGGAAGGCGATGGCTCCCCGGAAGCCACCACGACCCTGCCCACGTGGGCGGTGATCGTGATCGGGTTGCTGCTCCTCGCCGTCATTTTCCTCATCGTGGCCCTCGCGCGAAACCAGCGCTCGCACCGGTCCCGCAACACGCCCGAACAGGGGGCGCAGCCTTAAGCTACAACGAGGCGATTGCGTCCGTGATCGGCGTCTTCCCGCTGTTGAAGTTGATGACTCGGTGGTAGGTTTCCGGGCGCCATAACACCTCGGCGGCGAGCGCAGCGACGTCGTCGCGGGAAACGGAACTGCCCGCCCCTCCCACAGAGATCTGCCCCGTGCCGGGCTCGTCGGTTAGGGTCGATGGGCCGAGAATTGTCCAGTCCAAGCCCGAGGCCTTGAGGTGAGCATCGGCGTCCGCCTTCGCTTCGGCGTAGTGCCAGAAGGGAACGTTCGGGGAGATTCCGTGCCCGCCATCATGGTCGTAGAACCACGAGACCATCACGAACCTCTTCACGCCAGCCAACTCGGCGGCATCGATCGCGCGGATCGCGGCTTGGCGGTCAACGGCATCGGTGCGGCGCGGGTTTCCGCCCCCGGCGCCAGCGGACCAGACGACGGCGTCTTCCCCGCGCAAAAAGCCAGCCATCGTTGCCGCGAGTAGCGGTTCCACGTTGACGATCAGCGGTTTGGCGCCGACCTCCCGAACGTAAAACGACTGCGCTGAGGAGCGGATCCATGACGACACCTCGTGCCCGTGCTGGGCAAGGGTGCGCGAGAGGCGTAACGCCACCTTGCCGTGTCCGCCGATGATCGTGATTTGTGCCATGCCTCGATGCTACGGCACAGTACGCTGTGGGGTAGTCAGCGAGCGAAGGGAAACGGTATGGAACGCGAACTTACAGCGCCGGTGTCACTCACGAACGAGCGGGGTTTGCTCAATCGCGCGGCGGTCGGCTGGGCGCGCACCCCGCTCGTAAATACCGATGGGATTGCCGCCCCACGCTTCGCCCGCCCACCGAAAGCGTGGGGGCGGAACAAGCGCTGGGAGTACTGGAACGTCATCACCCCAACGCATATCGTCGCGCTCACCGTCTCTAACATCGATTACGCCGCCCTCAACGAAATCTGGGTCTTTCACCGCCCCACCCACACCGCCACCGGTGGGGTCGCGCTGCACATCCCCGCCACGGGCGTCACGCTGCCGGGCACCCTTGGCCACGGCGAGGTACGCGCTGGTGGCAAAGGCGTTGATATCGCCATCGACGAGGTGCCCGGCGGCACCCGCCTGCGCGGCCGCTTCCGCCACCACAAACTCCCCAGCGCCTCCTTCGATATCCACGCCGCTAAACCCGAGCGCCACGAAGGCCTCGCAGTGGTGGTGCCGTGGAGTGATACCCGCTTCCAATACACGGTCAAAGATGTGGCTCGCCCCGCCCACGGCTGGCTCCACGTCGGATCCGAGACGGTTGAGATCCCCGAGGGCTCGTGGGCCGTACTCGACCATGGCCGCGGCCGGTGGCCCTACGACATCACGTGGAATTGGGGCGCCGGCTCCGGCGTCTGGGGCGGGCGCACCATCGGCATCCAAGTGGGCGGTAAATGGACCGACGGCACCGGCTCCACCGAAAACTCCCTCACCCTCGATGGGCGCCTGCACAAAATCTCCGCCGAACTTACGTGGGATTACGATCTCAACGATCTCATGGCACCCTGGCAGATCCGCGGCGGCGGCCTAGAGGCCACCTTTACGCCGTTCTATAACAAGCAAAGCCGCACCAATTTTGGCGTTCTGCTCGGCCACACCGATCAGTGTTTCGGCAGGTGGGAGGGCACCTTCACGATTGCAGACGGCGAGGACCCCGTGCGTTTTCAGGGCATCGAGGGCTTTGCTGAACACGTGCATAACCGCTGGTGAGCACCCCGCCGTTCGGCTCGGCTCATGTGCCCCTCGCCGCCGCACCGGGTACAGCCATTTTCGCGGAGAAGTGCACCCCGGCCACACCCGTTGCCACGATGGCGCGAACGTTCTCCGGGGTGATCCCCGCCCCAGCCTGCACCTCCAGCTGCCCGCCGACAGCCCGCACCATCTCGGCGAGCATCGCCCTGCCCTCGAACGCGCTCGGCGCCCCGCCCGAGGTGAGGATCCGGGTCACTCCCGTACCTACCAGCGCCCGCGCCGCCCGCACTGTGTCCGATGCCGTATCGATCGCCCGGTGAAACGTCACCTCGGCCTCGCCTGCCGCGTCCACAAATTCCGCAAGCACTGCAAGGTCAGGCATCCCGCTCGCGTCGAGCGCACCCACGACCACACCGTGCACGCCCGCTCCCACCGCTCGATGGATGTCAGCGACCATCACGCGGGTCTCATCT
>CAYVDF010000046.1:0-12082 GCA_964450475.1 uncultured Pseudactinotalea sp. | reverse complement strand
CGAGTAAGTTCGTTCATTGAACAGCCCCTTTTCGCATACTGAGAAAGAGTGTTCGACAGATGGAACCTAGAGTGCCTTCCCACTGTGAAGGCGTCGGGCGCAAGCGCTAGGCCTATGCCAGCAGATGAGGTCAGTCACGCCGAATCACCAGTTCTGGCCGGAACCTTCGCCTCCACCGAGCCCAGATTCGCCATCTTTCGTCTGCTCCTCGTTGGCGCGCTGGTTGCGTTCTTCGAGCTCTTGTTGCTGTGGGTCAACGTCGGCGGGTTCTTCCTCCTCGCCGCCGTGGCCATCTTCGGAGCTCTCGCCACCCGCATCGGGATCCTCGCCCTCAGGAGATTCGCCCTCACCGCCACCTTGCTGGTTCTCTTCCTGCTGGCGTTGAGCCTCGTGCTGACTTTGCTCCTGCCGATCCTGGGCCTCCTCGGCAGTTTCACCCCCGGCGCCAGAGTCGGCGCAGTCGGCGAGCATGTCGAGCGCCTCGGCGTAGTACTTCTCCGCCATCGCGGCATCGCCCACGGCAAGCGTCTCATCGGCGGTGCCCTCCAGGGCGAGGGAGTAGTTGACGCGCACCATGCACTCATCGGTACCGCGCGGCTCGCCCTCGGGTGCCTTGGGAACTTTGTCGAGAGCGATCGCGAACCGACCGGAAGCCGTGAAGAACTTCCCAGCCGAGTAGTGCGCCGTTCCCTCGTTGTAGTACGCCTTCCACGGTTGGACGACGTTGAGGAACTGAGTATTCACGTACCGGTCCGCGGCTGTGGAGTAGTTCGCGCGATCGTAGGAGGCCGTGCCGATGAGGTTGAGCCCCACGGCCGAAAGGAGCTTCAGCGACACGAGTGCCGCGATGATCGCGATCGGAATCGAAATCCGCATGAGGAGCCGGCGCCGCCGCGCGAGTTTCGCCGCGAAGGCAGCATCGCGCAGTTCGGTGTCGGTGGCGAACGTGATCGGGGGAAGACTCATGGTGTGACCTCCCGATACGGATCGCTCAGATCAGCGGGCGTATCGACGGCGGAGCTCGCCTCCGGCGCGTTATCGGTGCGCGTGGGTGCGAGCGGGTCGGGGTCGCCGCGCTCAGTTCCCTTACGCGAGGGCACCTGGCGTAGAAGATCCCACCCCTCCCACGCGAGGAGAACTCCGGCGCCGAGTGCGAGGATCCAGAAGATGCCCCTGTAAACGACGGCGTCGCGGCGGCCATCGTGGGAGGCCTCCTCGATGGCTACGTTGTTGACGACGCTAGCGAGTGAGGAGGCATCGAAGCGGTGGAGATAGGGGATGTTAAGGTCGGCGGCGACTGTGCGAAGCTGTTGCTCATCAAGCCGGGAGACGGCGGGTTGCTGGGTGCTCGCATCGATGATCCAGTCTCCTTCTTCAGGTTCGCCGACGCCGGTGTAGCGAAGCATCTGGCCACCCTCAGTGGTGCCATAGCCGAGCACCGCGCCGCCATCGACGAGGTCAACAAGTGGAGCAAAGGAGCGGATCGCATCGGGGTTGGATCCAGACCCACGGGTGTTCTCGCCGTCAGAAAATAAAAATACGAGACGCACGTTCTGCGGGTTGCGTTCCTGCGCGGCGGTGAGGGTCTTTTCGAGGATGTCGAGGGGACGGTCGATGGCGGAGCCGGCGGAATAGTTCGTGACTTCCTGGCGGATAGTCGAAGCCCAGGCCCGGACGGCTCGGGCATCGGAGGTCAGGGGCAGTTGGGAGGAGGCCTGGGAGTCGAATGCGAGGATCGAGTATTGCGCGGCGGGGATCGCCCGGGTGAGGCGCTGGATGTCTGCGGAGACCCCGACGAGGCGGGGTTCGTTGTCGGGGCCGTAGTCTTGGGCGGCCATCGAGCCGGTGCGGTCGACAACGAAGTAGACCTCGGCATTGGACAGAAGCGCGTCGGGCACGCGTTCTTCGATCGAGGGGCCAAGGCCGATGAGAGCCATGAGCGCGATCAGCGCGAGGCGGCGGATCCAGCCGATGCGGTTGGAGCCGGAGCGGGTGAGTTCCCAGATCGCGAGCGCCCCAAGGGGGATGGCGAAGGCGGCGATGAGCCACGGGGACCACAGGGGTTGCAGACTCATGAGCGCAACCTCCACACGAGCACGAGGTAGAACGCGGCGAACACCATCATCGTTCCGTACGCGCCCTTGGCTTGATCAGAGATGAGCACCGTGGGCGTGGCGTCGACGGCGATTGCCTGGGAGTCGCTAATGCGGTCGAGGACTCCGGTGACGAGATCGGTGTTCGAGGCCTCATAGAAGAGCCCTCCGTGCTCGGTGACGACCTGGCGGTACTCCTCTTTCTGCTCGGGCGTGGACTCCCCGGCATGGATTCCAAACAGGGTGATGTCGCGATCTGCGAGGAGATCGGCGGCCTCACCGAGAGTGTAGATCGGGGTGCCCTGGATGTCGTTATCGGTGGCGAAGATGATGGAGCGAGAGCGGTCGGTGTCGCCCTCGTCGAACATGAGTGCGCAGGTGGCGAGGCCATCGCCGATGAGGGAGGCGTCGTCCTCATCGGGCAGGATCGTGCCCTGGATAAAGTCGATGAGCCGGTCATACTGCTCGTAATCCATCGCCCAGCCGAAGGAGTCGAGGTCGAAGGAGAGGACGTAGCGGGCCTCGGTGAGCTCGCGTTCGATCATCTCGTAGTCGTTGGTTAGGGGAAAGACGGTGCGCGAGGTGGTGTTCCAAATCGAGAGCGCGATGCGTTCCCCGTGAAACGACGGCAGGAGTTCGAGGAAACGTTGGACGATCTCCTCGTCGTAGCCGATCATCGAGCCGGACACATCGAGGCACAGCACGATATCCCGGGAAGTGAGCTCCTCGGAGAACTCCTGTTTTTCCACGGGGCGGGCGGCGATGAACCCGGCGGCGATAGTTGCAGCGATGAGCAGGCCGATCCCGGTAACGATGCCGGTGTTATAGACGCGCAGCTGGTGTTTATATGCCGGGAGGTGGCGAACATACTCGGAGTTCGCGAGCCAGGTGGTGCGCTCGCGGACGATCTCGGGTCGCTTG
Organism: uncultured Pseudactinotalea sp.; assembly: GCA_964450475.1. Lineage (GTDB taxonomy): Bacteria > Actinomycetota > Actinomycetes > Actinomycetales > Beutenbergiaceae > HY158. The sequence goes on along the minus strand of CAYVDF010000046.1, from coordinate 9,068 downwards.
GCCCACCACCCGAGCACGAGTCCGATGATGACAACGGCGATGACGACGGGCAGCAGCCACGGGTACAGAAGGAGTCGGCTCACCATGTGCCGATCACCTCCCGCGCTTGCTGCGTACCGGCGAGGGCCTGGGCGGTGGTGTCGAACGAGAAGGAGGGTTCCTCAAAGCGGGCGAGAAGATCGGCAACCGGCCGTGCGCCGTCAAAAAGTCCGATCTCGGCGGCGGTCATCCACATGGCGTCGCGCTCGAGGCGTTCGGTGGCGTACTCCCGCAGGATTGTGTTGAGCTCGAGGTGAAGTGCGCGCAGGTCGGTGTGGCCGCTGCGGTACTCGGCCTCGACGTGGTCGATGCGGGCGAGGGTCGCTCGGCGTAGCGTGGTCCAGTGGGATTCGGGCATGTCGGGGGCGGGGCGCGGGCGCGTTGAGCGGCGCACCCACCAGAACCAGGCGATGATCGCGGCGATGAGGGCGAGTCCGACGATCCACACCCACGTGGAGTATGGCGCGGGTGGCATCGGCTCGTGGATCGGGGTGGCGAGCAGGGAGCCCGAGAGTTCAGCGGTTGACACGGCGCTGCCTCCCCAAAAGAACGATGAGCTTATCGATGAGATCGTCTACTCCGGTGGCGCGCACCGCTTCGATGCCGCGGCGGCGCAGCATGGCGCGGACTTCTGCGCGGCGCTCCTCGGTGAAGCGCTCGGCCTCCCGCTGTAACGCGGGCGAGGCGCGAAGGAAGCGGGGGATGTCGAGGTGAGTATCGACGTCATCGACGTTGAGATCGGAATCGATCGTGGGCAGTGCATCGGCGACCTGGATGACCATGATCTCGTGGCGGGTGCGCAGGCGCTTGAGGGTCATTTCGGCTTCGGGGCGTGGGCGGGTTTCGTCGGTGATGAGAACGATGAGGGAGCGGCGGTTGAACCACGTGAGCGCGCGGTCGAGGACCCGGCCAGCGTCGGAGGGAGCGGCATCGAGGGTCATCATGGAGTCGATGCGCGCGAGGATCATTTCCATGTGGGAAACGCCGCCGCGGGCGGGTACTTGCACGATGTTTTCGGAGTCGCCGGCGACGAGGGCGACGAGGTCGCCGCGGACGCGGGCGAGGTAACAAACCAGCTCGGCGGCGAAGATCGCGACCTCGGATTTACGCTCACCAGAGGGCGCGGTGGCGGCCATCGCGCGGCCGGAATCCACGGCGAGAACCATCGCGAGGTTGGACTCGCGCACGAAACGGCGGATCACGGGGATCCCGGAGGCGGCCGAGGCTTTCCAGTCGATATCGGAGACGTCGTCACCGGCCTGGTAGTGGCTCATCTCGTCGAAGTCTTGGCCGTGCCCGGAGAAGATCGAGCGGTGGCGCCCCTCCAACAACCCGGTCGCGAATTTCACGCGGGGCAGGTCGAGCCGGGCCCGAACTTGGGCGAGGCGGGAGGGCGTTTTGCGAGCCACGTTTATGGGCTTGGCACCGCGGCGAACACGGCGTCAACGAGGGCTTCGGGGGCGACGTTGTTCGCGAGCGCATCGTAGGTGAGCACGAGGCGGTGGCGTAAAATCGCGTGGCGCAGCGTCTTGACGTCGTCGGGAACGATGTACGCCCGACCCGCCAAAAGTGCGAGCGCCTGAGCCACGCGCATGAGGGCGATGCCACCACGAGGCGAGGCGCCGACGCGAACGTGGGTGTTGAAGTTCGGCAGCGGGCGCGGACCCCCACCGCGAGTCGTGTTGATCAACGCAACGATGTACTGCTTCATCACATCGTCCACGTACACTCGGCGAGTGACATCCTGAAGGAACAGCACGTCGTCCGTCGTAATCGGCGCAGTGGTGAGTTGACCCGAGAGCGATCCGGTGTAGATCCGGTCGAGGATTGTGACCTCTTCCTCCGGCGAGGGGTAGGTGATGACTTCCTTCATGAGGAATCGGTCCATCTGCGCCTCGGGCAGCACGTACGTGCCCTCTTCCTCGATTGGGTTCTGCGTGGCGAGCACCATGAACGGCTTCGGCAGGGCGTATTCGACGCCGCCGATCGAGGTTTGGCGTTCCTGCATCGCCTCCAACATCGCCGACTGGGTCTTAGCGGAGGAGCGGTTGATCTCATCGAGCAGCACCATGTTCGCGTGCACGGGGCCGAGCTGGGTGGAGAACTCCCCCGTTGCGTAGTGGTAGATCTGCGTGCCGATGATGTCGTTCGGCATGAGGTCGGGCGTGCATTGGATGCGGTGGAACGAGCCCGATACCGCATCCGCGAGCGTCTGGGCCGCAGTGGTTTTCGCAAGGCCTGGCACCGATTCGAGCAGCACGTGACCATCGGCGAGCAGCGAGGAGGTGAGTGCTGTGCGCAGGGCCTGCTGCCCAACGATGCGCTGGTCAAAGATCCTGGAAATCCGCCCAAGCAGCTCCCCCGCGCGCTCGCCCTCGTCGTAAGAGATTTGGGAGACGGTCGGTGCTAGACGTGATGAAGATGTCATGGTTCTCGCTCGATTTCGTGGGGGCCAGACTTCCGTTATTGTTTCTCATTTCCGCTTCGTGCGCACGGCGCGGGTGAAAAATGTGGGCAATTCGGTTCGCGCGTACCCTAAGCGGTATGAATCCCTCGACGTTCACCGCCGGCCCGCGGGGCAGGCGCGTGCTGTTAGAGCTCGCAATGATTAATGACGACGCACTGGCATCTGCTGTAGCCCAGCGTGCCTTCGCGATTGGATCGGCTCGAGGTTCTGCCGTCTGGCTGCTCGGCTGGGAGGACGGCGCAGGGCAGTACGCGGCAAGCGCGCCCGAGCCTGCAGCGATCGCGGCGATGATCGATGCGGCCCCGCTCCCTGAGGAGGGGCCGAGTGCTGGCGACTTTGAGCACGCGATGGGCGCAGCCGTCGCGGATGCCTATTACTGGCAGGAGCCATCCGGCACTGATGTGCTTGCCTCGGCGCGCGAGGTGCGCGCCGCCCTGCGGCGGCTTGCCGCGTGGGCTGCCCCGGCGACCCCGGACCACTGGGACGCTCCGCCCGCAACCGAGCAGCACGCCGTCCTTTGGTATGGAGCAAGTGCCCCGCAGGCGGACCCGCAGGAGTGGAAGGCGCGCACGCTGGAAGAGGAGGCTCGGGCTCGCGCCGAGCGGCCTGCCGACGTGACGGCGAATTGGTCGGGCACGTGGTGGTCGTCCCCCGATGGGTTGGCATCGAGCGGCGCTTACGAAGGCGTGCCGACGGCGCTGGATTGGACAGAGGATGCTTCGGCTGGAGCGGAGTCGGCAACGACCGCGCTGATCGATACTACCGGCCAGCGGATCCTACGCATCGACACGGCGAGCGACTGGAATACGCTGTGCTGGGATCAGCCGCTGGAGGTCACGGCCTCGAAACGTCACGACTGGTACCGCGTCACCGGTTTGGACACCCGCTGGGTGATCCCCGATTGGGCGCAGATCGCAGCCAAGTACGATGCCGTGCACCTGTCGGTGGGGGCCTATCTCGCGGGGGCGAACCACGCGCTCACTGTGGATACCGGGATCAACACGATGATCGCCGGGTGGGGGCCCGGTGAGATGCGCTGGCTACGATCCCCGGGGCTCGGTGAGCAGACCGAATGGGTGCGCGATACCTCCAATCTCACGTGGCGTAAGCGCGACTAGCCGGGGTTAGGCTTAAAGAGTGACGACTGCAGTGATTCAAGCCCGCGACAAGCGTGCCTGGTGGTGGATCGGTGGCGCGGTGATCTCGGCCATCGTGGCCACACTGATCGCGCTCGCGCTCACCGGCTCAGCCGCCCCTACGCTGCTCGCTGATTCCGGCGCGATCGTGCGCTGGGGCCGCCCGCTCATCACGGTCATTGTTGACCTCGCAAGCGGGGTCACGATCGGCGGCACGATGCTGCTTGCGTTCGCCATCTCGAAGTTCCATCCCGCGTGGGATCGCATCCGCACGGTGACAATGATCGCCGCGCCGACATGGACCGTTGCGATCGCCTTCCAAATCGTGTTCACCTATGCGGCCACCGCGGGCCGCCCCCTTGGTTCCCCCGGTTTCGGCGCTGAGCTGCAGTACTACGTGACCGAACTCGGCGCTGGCCGAGCACGCCTGACAACGCTGATCTTTGCGGCAATCACCTCCTTAGTCGTCGTGGGAATTTCTGGGTACGGCACCGCGCTATGGGCGTGGGTCATGAGCCTGACCGTCATCATCCCCGTCGCCGTCACGGGTCACGCCGCGGGTGCCGAGAACCACGACATTGCCATGAACGCGAGCTTCATGCACATCGTTTCGGCGGGGCTGTGGATGGGCGGGTTGCTGTGCATCATGGCCGCGTTCAACCTCCTGCGTGATCCGAGCCTGCAGCGGCCCGACCCGAGCGTGCGCCGCGAACACAAGCCCGCATCATTGACGGACGTCGTCACTCGCTATTCGCTGATCGCGGCGTGGGCGTTCGTTGGGATTGCCGTATCGGGGATCGCGAACTCGTGGGTCCGCGTCGGCCCGCTCTCTAACCTCGCCACCCCGTATGGGTACACGGTCATCGCGAAGTCGGTCGCCTTCATAGCCCTCGGGGTGGCGGGGTGGTGGCACCGCCAGTACACGATCAAGCAATTGGAGACCCAGCCGCGCAAATTCTGGCGCCTCGCCGGAGTCGAGCTCCTCATCATGGGTGCCGCGATGGGCATGGCGGTCGTGCTCGCCTCGACCGCAACGCCGCAGCCACAAGAACCCGTCGACATGCCGAGCCCGACGATGATCCTGTCGAAGCGCCCGGAGCCAATCCCGCCGACCTTCGGCCGCTGGTTTACCGAGTTCTTCCCAGATCTGATTTTCGGTGCCGTCGCAGTGGCGATGGTGGTCGTGTACCTCACGTGGGTGCGGCGCCTTAAAGCGCGCGGCGATTCGTGGCCGGCTGGCCGCACCGCGACGTGGATTCTCGCCGCTGTGTCGTTCTTCTACATCAACCTCGGCGGCCCCGCCGTGTACGGGCACGTGCTGCTGAGCGCTCACATGATTGGGCACATGGCACTCGTGCTCATCGTGCCGATTCTTATCGTGCTTTCCGCGCCAGTGACGCTGGCACTCCGAGCGCTCCCTGCCCGTCACGACGGCTCAAGGGGACCGCGCGAGTGGATTCTCATCCTCGTGCACTCGAAGTGGGGGACCTTCTGGTCGCACCCGATCATCGCAGCGGGCAACCTCATCGCCTCGATGATTGTTTTCTACTTCACCCCGCTCATCTACTACGCGATGACGACCCACATCGGGCACATCCTCATGGTCGTGCACTTCACCCTCGTGGGTTACCTCTTCATCAACGTCATCATCGGGATCGACCCCTCCTCGAGCAGGCCACCGTACCCGCTGCGCCTCATCCTCATGTTTGCCACGATGATCTTCCACGCCTTCTTCGGGGTGGCGATCATCTCGATGAAGACCCTCATCGGGGCGCCCTATTTCGGGATGCTTGGGCTGTCGTGGGGCGTCGATGCCCTGGCGGATCAGCACACGGCGGGTGAGATCACGTGGGGTGTGGGTGAAATCCCGAGCCTTGCGATCGCCGTCACGCTAGCAATTTTGTGGGCGCAATCGGACGACCGGCGCGCCCGTCAACTTGATCGCGCCGCCGAACGCGACGGGGATGCCGAGCTCAAGGCATATAACGAAATGCTCGCGGGACTCGCTCGGGAGGATAAGGCTGAGACGTAGGGCGCAAGGTGGGCTAATCTCGGGGGATCACGATCGCCAAGTAGAAGAAGGAGGCAGATGCCAGAGCTCGTCATTCCCGTGGCGCTGACCCTCCTCACCCTGACGATGATGTACGTCTCCGGCGCCAACGACGGCGGCGCAATCCTGGCCATGCCAACCCGGGTTCCCGGCTCCAACGTGCTCTGGTTCGCGCTCATCCTCACCGGCGCGATCGTTGTCGGACCACTACTGCTCACCACGGTCGCGCAGACCCTCGTCGGGGGACTTTTCGACACCTCCGGCGCCAAGGGGGTTCCCGCCTTCTTCATCGGCAGCGCGGTCGCTCTTTTCACTGTCATTATGCTCACCCGCTTCGGGCTTCCCACCAGCCTCACCCTCGCCCTCGTTGGCGGGCTCACCGGTGCTGGCCTTGGCGCGGGCATGCACGTCGCGTGGCCAGGCGTCACCCGCGTTCTGCTCATCGGGCTCGCCGCCCCCTTCGTCGGCTACATTCTCGCCGCGATCGCCCACCGGCTTCTCGCGGTGCTCATTGCTGGGCCGAGCGGCCGCAAGATCCTCACCCCGTTGCACACGGCCGCCTTTGGGCTCGTTGGCATTGCGTATGCGCTCAATGACGGGCAAAAGATGTTCGCGCTCGCGGCCGTCACGTGGCTCGCGATCTCCCCGGGTGTTGATATTTTTGACGGCGCAAATATCGCTTTGCTCATCGCCACCGGTGTCGTTGCTGCCGGCATGTTCTTGCTCGGGTTGTTCTCTAAGATCCGCCGCGTCGGAGTGCGCCTTGGCCTTGATCTCGCAAAGGTGCGCGCGACCGATGCGATTACCGCCCAGGTCGGGGCATCGGTCGCGGTGTTGGCAAGCTCGATGCTGGGTGCGCCTGTTAGCATGACCCAATCACTGTCTGGCGGAATTGTTGGAGCCACATCGGTGCAGGGAATTCACCGGGTCCGGTGGGATTCGGTGTTAAAGATTGTCGGAGCGTGGATCATCACGCTCCCGGTTGCAGGAATCGTGAGCCTGCTAATTGCGAAGGTGCTGGTATGAGGAAGTGGATGCGTAAACGCAGTCGGGGCGTGCGGCGGGGGTACCGCGAAGTGATTGGGCGCCGCGCACGCAGTATTGTTGCGCTCCTCGATGAACAGCTCGACGCAGCCACGCAGGGCACGGAACTCGCGCTCACGATGGTCCATGGCGAGATCGAACGAAGCGAAGCGCGCACTCAGATCGGCGCGATTGAGCACATTGGAGATGACAGCCGTACCAAACTCGTTGGGGTTCTCATCGGCACGCTCGTGACACCGATCGATCGAGAGGATCTGTACCGGCTCTCCCGCTCGATCGACGACATCCTCGATGGCGTGCGCGACTTCGTGCGCGAGAGCGACCTGTACGTGGTGAGCGATCAAACCCAGTTCGTCGACTGCCTCAACCCCGTGCTCGAAGGGATCAAGGAGCTGCAAAGCGCCATCCGCGTGCTTGCGTTCAACGCACGCAAAGCCACCCGGCACGCACTGGGCTGCCGCCGCTCGGCAAACCAAGTGCGCGCCGCCTTCCAGCGCGGGCTCGCCGCCCTGTTCGAGGGCGAGCTCACGATGGAGACTCTCCGAGTCATGGAGCTTTACCGCCGCCTCGACGTCGTGGCAATGCGTATGGACGAGGCCGCCGATGCGCTCAGCGACGGCCTGCTCAAGCGGCAGTATTCCCAGTAGGAAGCCTCAGCCGACGTGGTCGGCGAGGAACTTCAGCGTGCGCTCCCAGGCAAGCTTGGACGCCTCAGCGTGGAAAAACGCAGGGAGAGTGTTATCGAAAGCGTGATCGGCGCCGTCATATAAGTGGAATTCGGCTCCGTTGGATTCCACCTTGGCCTTGATTTTTACGACCTCAGGCATGGGAATGAACGCATCGGCGGTGCCGAAGTGGTGCAGGCTCGGGATTGTGACGTCGAGGTCGAGGAGGTTCGGCAACGCGGAGCCGTAGTACGACACGAGCGCGTCGATCGTGCCGTCGTCCTGCGCGGCGGTCGAGTAGGCGAGGCCCCCGCCGTAGCAGAAGCCAACGAGACCAATGCGCTGCGGTGCGCCGAGCTCGTCGAGCGTGCGCGAGAGGTTCGCGGTGGCGGCTTGGATGTCTGCGATAGCGCCGTCCCACGGGGTGGCGTTCATGAGCTCCATGCCGCGTTGGAGAAGGTTCGGGTCGTCGTCGGCGACGACTGAGTTCTCGTGGCGGAAGAACAGATCGGGTACATCGACGAGGTAGCCTGCCTCGGCAAGGTCTGCCGTGCGGTTGCGGATGTAGCTGGAGACCCCGAAGATTTCCTGGACGAGGACGATGCCACCGCGCGGGTTGGCGGGAAGCCAACGGTGCACGGGCATGCTCTCATCGCCGCGGGGCAGGTGGATTGTTTCTGTTGTGTACGACATGGGCTAATTCTGCCCAAAAAGCCAGTGTTACGCCCGTGGTTGCGTGACTCCAACGGCGCGAAGAACAAAGTCTGTGACGTCGCGGATTTCTTTTTCGCGGGCCGGGCCGGCTGGGCTGAGGGTCCACGCCTGGACGCACGAGTGGACGAGCTGGACGCTCGTGTCGAGATCGTGGTTGACCATGATGCCGTCCTCGATTCCCCGCGTGATGATGTTGCGCAGGATGAGGGCGACATCGGCAACGTGCTCGCGCAGGCGCGCCATCGTTTCAGGCGAGACGACCGTGCGCAGATCGGTGCCGGGGGTGAATTGGTATCCGTGCTGGAGCATGAGCTGTTCGCGCACATAGACCCGCAGCTGTTCTTCCGGATCGTTGACGTCGCGCAGGGCCTCACGCAGGTTCGCAACGAAGTGCCCGGTCTCGTATTCGATGAATGCGAGGAGGAGATCTTCCTTATCGGCGAAGTGGTTATACACTGACGTGCGCCCAACTTTCGCACGGGCAGCGATCTGGGCGAGGGTCACGGCTTCGAAGCCGCGCTCCTCCATCAGTTCACCGAGTGCGCCGAATAGTTTTTCGCGAACTTTGGCGCGGTGTTCAGCTAGTGTGGATCCGATAATTTTTGGCACAGTGCCATCATGCCACTTTGTGACGAAAGAGTCGAAATGGTCGTCATACAGAGCTGCGTGGCGCTTGAAAGCGGGTTGTCCACAGCTGTTGTCCACAGGCATGTGTGAAAAGCGATTCGTGCTGTGGAAAAGTGGCGACTTATCCACAACGGCCCGGCGGGTCGTCGGGGGGATGGTTGAAAACTTGGCTCACGCATCCACAATTTTAATTCACAGCCCTGTGGAGCGTGGGCGTTTGTGCAGGTCAGCGCGCTGCGGCCGCTGTGGATTGAGGAAAATTGTAAAGAGGGGCTCAAAACGCTGGCGAGCGAGAGGTGACCTCTGGTATGGGCGGGCAGGCTGTG
>CAYVDF010000045.1:0-12092 GCA_964450475.1 uncultured Pseudactinotalea sp. | reverse complement strand
GCGTGCCCGGATTCGCCCTGCAGTCCGCGTTCTCAGCCCCCTCAAAGCCGCCAAGTAACCGAACTCTATGGGCAGGCACAGCCTCTGCTGGCGTCCCCACGTGAGCCCAGTATCCGCTCCACGGCGCTCGGGCATGGGCAGGGAACAAACGGTCTTACTTGCCGGTTGACGTTGATATGACACACAAGAGCATTGCTTTCCTTTCCTTTGGCCACTGGGATCCTCACCCCGCCTCGGGTACTCGGTCGGCGGCGGAGTCTCTCACCCAAGCCATCGACCTCGCGGTAGCGGCAGAAGAGGTCGGCGCGGACGGTGCTTATTTTCGGGTCCACCACTTCGCTCGGCAATTAGGGTCTCCGTTCCCCCTCCTTGCGGCCGTCGGCGCGCGCACTAGCCGGATCGACATCGGCACCGGCGTCATCGATATGCGTTATTCCAACCCGCACACCTTTGCCGAGGACGCTGCCGCCGCCGACCTCATCTCTGGCGGCAGGCTCCAGCTCGGAATCTCGCGTGGCTCACCCGAGCAGGTCGTTGACGGGTGGCGGTACTACGGCTTCGAACCCCGCGAGGGGGAGAGCGATGCGGACATGGCACGCCGTCAGTCCCTCGATGCCCTCGAACTTATCTCAGGTAAAGCCTTCGCCCAGCCGAACCCGCGCCCGATGTTCCCTAACCCGCCTGGGCTTCTCCGAGTAGAGCCATATTCGGAAGGGTTGCGCCAGCGCATTTGGTGGGGCGCCGCGTCAGATTCCACCGCGAGGTGGGCCGCTGCCAACGGGATGAACCTCATGTCCTCGACTCTGAAGGCGGATGAGTCCGGAGAACCCTTGCACGTGCAACAGCGCAAGCAGATCGAGGAGTTCCACCGGGAGTGGGCCAAGCACGACCACGGGTTCACCCCGCGGGTGTCGGTCTCCCGATCGATCTTCCCGATCCGGAATGATCTCGACCGGCGCTACTTCCTCGGTGGCGGCGAGTCCCACGACCAGTTCGGGCAGATCGACAACATGCGGGCGGTGTTCGGGCGCACCTACGCGGATGAACCCGATGCGCTCATCGAACAGTTGAAGCAGGATGAGGCGATCGCCGCCGCGGACACGCTCATGCTGACCGTTCCTTCCCAACTCGGGGTGGAGTACAACGCGCACGTTCTCGAGGGCATCGTTAAAGACGTCGCCCCCGGCCTCGGATGGCGCTAGCTGCTCCCGCCAGGTCTCGGTGCCCGCAGTCACCGGGACCAGCACGGTTCCGTACCTCAGCCAGACCCAAGAGCTCTTGACCTCAACTTGGAGAAGTGCGCCCTCAAACAGCGACTGCCATCGCTCAGCCCACTCTTGATACTCTCCACATTCGCGGCTGCCTCCACAAGTGGGATGCAGGTCTCGATCAGACCCCCGACCCCGCGGAATATCGTAGGTGTGAAAGCTGGTCAATTCTTCGGGTATCGCCAAGAATGAGGAGTATGTACATGTCGGCTGAGATGCTTACGACCCTGCTCACGGGGCTTGGTCTGCTGCTCAGTTTTGTGGGCGCTTTCGGTTGGTTGGTGCACCGGATGGATGCGATCGCAGAACGCTTGGACGGTCGGATCACTGATACTCGGACAGAACTCAAAGGCGACCTCAGCGAGCTCCGCACCGAATTCAAACGTGACCTCAGTGAACTCCGCACCGAACTCAAAGAGGATACCGCCGCGTTGCGCACCGAACTCAAAGAAGACATTAGCGAGCTCCGCACCGAACTTAAAGAAGACATTGCCGGAGTGCGCGAGGGAGTCGCGCTGGCCAATCATGAGCTTGGGGAGATGCGCATATCCGTCGCTCGCCTTGAAGGTCCCCTTCACCCGGGTCTGATCCGCCCCACCTGAGCGGGCAACAAGACACCGCGCGCCGGAGCTCGAGCGGGGTGCACGCGAAAAGACTCGGGTGCCCGCATCAGGGTGGCTAATGATGAGGGAGCGCAAGGTGCCGCCCCTTTTCCGTCGAGGTAAGGGTCAATTCATTCGTCCTTGCCGGCCCATCGGTGCCGACCTCACACACAGGCATGCGCCACCCATCTGGGCCCAGCAGCCAGGCTCGCAGCTTGGCTCCCCTCCCCCCATCGCCATGCCAAGGAACTCTTCCAGTTCCTCAACGGAGGGGAACTGCGTAATCGTAATCAGTTTGGAGCCTTCCAAGGTTGGCTCGAAGTCGAACACCACTCGAATCGCGAGAAGGTTCCCATCCGGATCCCCAGACTCGAGAGCGAACCCACCACCAAGTTCAAACCGCCGTAGCGCCTCGACACCCCCTTGCGGCAGACCAACTGGAGCAGAATCGAGTGGCCTCAGGGCGCACCGGTGCCCCTCCTCGCCCAGTCATACGGCGTGCGTGATTTGAGAATTGACGTTGACGACGTCAGAGGATCGCGCCAGAGACCCCAACCAGGGTGCGGATTCCTTGAAGAACGGCATCGGCGACGACGCCGCTGGTCGCCGGATTGTTCGGATCGGGTCGGTTCTGAATCTCGAATCGGTACGAGCCCGCTGCACCCGAGGCGGTGATCTCGTGGCGGGTCAGCACAGCGCTCGGATCCGCAACGAATTTCACGGTGGTTTGTTCCCACAAGTCCGTCGCGGCCGCGAGCGCAACCGCCACGTTGAGAGAGGCAGGAAAGCGCTCGATTGCCTCGTCAACGCTCCCCTCAAACACGGTGAGAGCTTCTGCTGTGCCAAGGATTTCTCGCTGAGTGGCCGCATCCATCCACGGCCCAATGACGGCGCGGGGCGGTTTCGTGGTTGTCAGCGCGGCCTGCTCTATCCCACCACCGAGGGCAGCCGCTGCAAGGATGTCGAGACCTCCGACCGCACCGGAGGTGAGGAAGGTTCGGCCGGAACCTCCGCGAAGAAGAACCTCCCGCATTCGCAGATCAGCGACCGCACCGACGGAGGTCAGCAGGAGATTCTTTCCTGCGGCGATCACCGCTGGCGCAACCTCGTGGACTGCGGCCACGCCGGCGCATTCGACCACCAGGTCGGCATTCGCAATCATGCCCGAACGGTCCAGCGCCCGAATGCCGTCCGCACGTGCTCGGCTGGGAGTGCGGGTATGCACGCCGAGGAATTCGACACCGATAATGTCGCCCGCATGGAGCGCTCGGCTCACCCGAGCACCAATGGCTCCGTAGCCAAGTACCGCAACTTTCATAGTTCTTTGATCATAGGCGGAGGTAGACAACTGCGCCCCGGGAAAGTCACCCGGGGCGCGTTGAGCGCTGGAGACCAGATGCGGTGGGCCGCTACGCCGTCAAAAATCTAGAACGCGCACGTTATCCGACCTCGATACGCCCCTTCAGATCGCTGGGCGCCTCGACAGGTGCGTCTTGGGTTTCGCGGATGAGTGCCTCGGCGGCGGGCACACTATCCCACGTGTTCCACAAAAGCACCCCGCGTACTTGACCTGCAAGGTCATCGCGGCCCACGTAGTACACGACCGCCGCGGACTCATCGGCGTTCCAATCTACGAAGGTGTCGAGGCTGGCATCTAGTTCGCCGATGGCTTCGTAGCCGTCGTCGAACAGGTCTGACCAGAAGAATGGTGTGTGATCGTAGGGTTTATCGCCGCCTGCAACGATGCGGCCGGCGGCCTTGCCCATTGATTCGGCGTTGTCGATGTGCTCGACTCGGCGCCGCCCGAGCAGCGCATCGGGGTACGCGGCGACATCGCCGACGGCGTAGACATCCTTCGCCGAGGTGCGCAGGTGATCGTCAACGACGATCCCGCCGTCGACCTTGATACCGGCGTCTTCGGCAAGTGAGGTGCGCGGCTCGACGCCAACACCGAGCACAACGACGTCGCCGGTTAGGTTGGTGCCGTCCTTCAGCGTGACGGTTGCGGCGTCATCGTCTGCTTCCACCGAGTCGAAGAACTCGTGAATGATTTCCACGCCGCGGTCGCGGAAGCCTTGGGTGACCTTCGAGGCAAGTTCCTCGGGGAACATGCGCTCCTGGATGTAATCCTCGGGCATGACGAGCGTGACCTTGACGTCGTTTTGCACGAGCGCCGAGGCGAGCTCCGCTCCGATATATCCGCCACCGACGATGACGGCGTGCGTGCCGGGCTTGGCTACCGCGCGCAGCGCCTTGTAGTCAGCCACCGAGCGGTAGGTGACGATGCGGTCGCCGAGGGTCGCGCCGAGGCGAAGGGGGTCGGAACCGGTGGCGATCACGAGGCGGCCGTATTCGACATCGCGGCCATCGCTCAGGCGGATCGTGCGGGTGCTCAGGTCGATCGCCGTCACATCGACCTCGAGATTGAGGTCAGCTCCGGAGTCTTCGTCGAGAAGAAGGGAGTCCTCGACCTTCTTGCCATCCTCGAGCCACAGGGTCTTCGACAAGTCCGGCCGGTATATAGGTGGGGTGCTCTCCGCACCGAAAACGCCGATCGTGAGCGAGGAATCGGTCTCGCGTACGCCGGTGATGACGCCGGCGGCAGAGGGTCCGGCTCCAATAATTACTACGTCGTATTTCTCAGCCATGATGAACTCCAAAAATTAGTCTGCGGTGTCGGTCAGGAATTCCTCGCGCGCACTCAGATCAACTCCGACCACGCCTTCGCCATCCGCATCGGAGTGTCATGCAGGTGCTCCGAATTGGGCGGCTTCCAAACCGCCGCGGCGGGCACATAGTGAACAGGTCTGGCGGACACCCTCAGGTCGGACGTGCTCCCAGGTTCAGCGCGGATACCCATCGTGGTCATCGCCGCCTCCTTCGATGAGGGCGCCATCTCAGCTCAAATTCTCTATAGCTAAGATAATTTAGCTATAGACCTCTTTGGGTGCGTGCGTCAAGCTTTTCGGCCATCTGCCCCCTTGTCAGGATTGATGACGACGCAGCACGCACCTTCCGTTGGGCGCAGCTTCACGCGATCGGGATTTTCTCCGCGGCCGGCCAGCACCCCGCGCAAGAGCTCAACGTTCATGCCGCACACAAGCGCGGTCTGGCGTTGGGCGATCGCGTGGAATGGACAGTTGGTCAGCCGCACGCAGCCGTGGGCATCCACGCGGGGTTCGTACCCGTCGGCAGTGAGCACGTCGAGCAGATCCCCAGGTTCGGCGCCGATGTCTTCGCCGGCGGCCTCGGCGGCTTTCATCATCGATGCTTCAAGCTCGGGATGGTCGGCGATGACGTCGGTGAGGATCCGCGCAAGCAGCGGATAGTTGCGCGGCGGCACACTGACGGCGATCTCGGTGGTTGCGCGCGCGTAGTGTTTCGCTGGGCGCCCTGCCCCTGGACCGCTTCGGCCCTCGGGTCGCTTGTAGCTCACGGTGAGCAGACCTGCATCCGCGAGGCGGTCGAGGTGGTAAGCGGCGAGGGAACGCGAGACACCTGCGGCTTCGGCAGCGCCGTCGCGGCGAATCGGCTCACCCGCTGCTACCACCGCATCGTAGAGTTTGCGGCGCTGCGGATCAGCGAGCTCGCTGAGCCCTTCAAGGTGGGACAAATCGTGCGCGCTGGTGCGCCTTCCCGCTACTTCTACCATGAGCTAATTCTATCGCTAGCGCTTCTTTGTGATAGAGGCGAGCGAGAAATTTATTCTTCGAGCCCGAGTTCAGCCAGGGCGAGGTCGAGCACCTCGGCGAACGTACGCCCATCGAAGTCGCTGCGCGCCCACGATTCCAGCGCGGCGAAGAATGCTCCGGCCTGAGCACGCGCGCGCACATCAGCCGCAAGCACGCTATGCCCCTGCGCGCGCAGAAATTCTGCGATCACTGAGGCAAGAATCGCCTGGCGCTCTGCACTCGTGCGAAGCAACTCCGCCTCCACGCCCATCGCCTCAGCATTGCGAATCGCAAGCACCGCCACACCGGGCTGCAAGTCCAAAGCGGCCTGGCGAAGCGAGTCGACCACGCCAGCGCCGGAGGTAAGTTCGCGCCCTACGCCGTCAAGAACATCGTCAACGGATGCCCACAGCAGATGAGATTTGGAGTCGACGTAGTTGAAGAACGTCGCTCGGCTCACCCCGGCGCGGCGGGTGATATCGACGACCGAAGTGTCCTCATATCCCTGCTCGAGGAAGAGTTCGCACGCCGCTTCCTCTAACATCTCGCGGGAAATCGCCTTCGGGCGCCCCGCCGATCGGGGTCTATTCATACCTTCATCCTACGTGGCCAAAACCCTTCGCCGAGGAAGCCCATGTGACGAAGATCGCGCACAAGAAGCTTCCGGCGAAGCATATTATTAGACGCAGGCTAATAATAGGAAGGTACGAATGTCACGTCGTTACTCACTCGCCGCAATCGCTGCGGCAGCCACGCTCGCACTTACCTCGTGTGCGGGTTCCCCGGCCGAGCCCGCGCCGAGTCCAACCGAAGCCGACACCGGCACCCAAGCACCCACTGAGGATGCGGGTTCGGCGAGCGGCGGCACGCTCATCTACGCGACCGGCGATGCCGAGCCAACGTGCCTTGACCCCCACGTCGGCGGAAACTACCCACAGGCGCTCATCTCCACGCAGTACCTTGAGCCCCTCGTGGGTCGCAGCGTCGATGGGGAGATTCAGCCGTGGCTCGCTGAAAGCTGGGAGGTGAGCGAGGACGGGCACACGTGGGACATGCACCTGCGCGAGGGCGTCACGTTCTCGGACGGCACCCCGCTCGATGCCGAGGCCGTCAAGGTCAACATCGAGCACCTCCAAGATCCCGCGACCGGCTCCTCCACCGGATACCTCGCCGTCGCAAAGATTGAAGAGGTCGAGCCGGTGTCAGCAACGCACGTGCGCTTCCACCTCCTCGAACCTGACTCGGCGCTTCTTGAGTCCCTGAGCCAGCAGTGGACGGCGATGCAGTCGCCCGCCGGCATCGCTCGCGGGATGGACGAAAACTGCCTCGCGCCGATCGGTACCGGCCCGTTCATCGTTGAGGAATGGGTGCCCCAACAGCACGTCATCCTCACGCGCAACGAGGACTACGCAACACACGGCCCCGAGGCGCTCCACACCGGGCCCGCGCACCTGGAGAAGATCGAGTGGCGCTTCATTCCTGATCCGGCCACCCGCGCCGCGGCTCTGTTGAGCGGTGAAGTCCACGTGATCGACAACCCCGAGCCGCAGGCCATCACAACCGCGCCGGAAAACGTCGAGCACATTGACGCCCCGCGCCCCGGTTCTGTCAACCGCATCGAGCTCAACTCTGGCCAGCCTCCATTTGACGACGTGCGCGTGCGTGAGGCGTTCATGCTCGCCGTCGACATCGGCCCGGGTATCGAGGCACTGTACTCCGGTGTTGCCGCACGCTCGTTCTCCCCGCTATCGAGCGCCGAGCCGTTCGCGTACTCCGACCACTCGCTCTTCAGCCCTAACCCGGCGCGCGCCGTCGAACTGCTTGAAGAGGCGGGCTGGACCGAGCAGGACACCCACGGCTATCGCGTGAGGGACGGCGAAACTCTCGTCGTGCGCATCCCCGTCTCGACGAACCAGTCGGTCGCGGCCGAGCGCGCACTGTTTGAGCAGATTCAAGCCCAGGCGAAGGAGGTTGGCTTCGAGGTCATCCTCACCCCGCTCGACCTGTCGGCGTGGTACGGCGCGCTCGCCGCACCGGAAGGAGGTGGCGAGTACACGTACGAAGCTGTGTCCGCCCCGTACACGAAGGTCGGCCCGGATGTTCTGCGGATCCTTTACCACTCCTCCGGTATCAC
Organism: uncultured Pseudactinotalea sp.; assembly: GCA_964450475.1. Taxonomy (GTDB): domain Bacteria; phylum Actinomycetota; class Actinomycetes; order Actinomycetales; family Beutenbergiaceae; genus HY158. The sequence goes on along the minus strand of CAYVDF010000045.1, from coordinate 4,417 downwards.
CCCGGCCCCGAGTGGGTACTTCGCGAACCACGCGCAGGTTAACGACGTCGAGATTGACCGCATCCTCGAGCAGGCTGCTCGCACGAGCGACAACGCCGAGCGAAAGGAACTCTACACCGAGGTGCAAAAGCGTATTCTCGAAGGGTTCTACATCCTGCCGCTGTACGACCAGCAGAACCACTTCCTCTACTCTGGGGTTGCGGGCGTCACGGTCCTCGGCACGGTAGCAACTCCGACCTTCATCAACGCAACTCTCATCGACGAGATCTGATGAAAGCTGCGCTGAGGTGGGTTGGCGGACGGATCGCCTCGGCCCTCGCGGTTGCGTGGGTCGTGGCGACCGTCGTCTTCTTCGCCCTGCGCGCAGCCGGTGGCGACCCCACCGAGGCAATCCTCGGTGGGCCCGGCTCGCAAACGAGCCCAGAGGCGATGGCGCTCGTGCGCGAGGAGTATGGGCTCGACCGCCCGCTCATCGTGCAGTACGCGATGCAGCTCTGGCGAATCGTCACGCTCGATCTCGGCGATTCCTACGCTCGGCGCATGCCGGTCTCAGATCTCATCGCCGCCCAGCTCACCTCCACCCTCTTCCTCACCCTCGCTGCCCTCGTTCTCGCGTGGGCGATCGCGCTGGCCCTCGCAACGGCCGCTGCTCGCGGGGGCGTCTTTGCCGGCCGGGCACTCGAACTCGTGGAGATCGTCGCCTCGGTGCTGCCCCACTTCTGGTTCGGTGCCGTGCTTATTGCGATCTTCGCCGCCGGACTCGGCTGGCTCCCCGCGACCTCGGCGAGCTCCACTCCCGGATCACTCATCATGCCCGCGCTCACCCTGGCCGTACCCGTCGCCGGTTTCCTCGGCCAAGTCATGCGTGATGGGCTCCTCGAGGCTCACTCCAGCCCGTTCGCCACGACCTCCCGCGCACGCGGCGCATCGGAATCATGGGTGCTGTGGCATCACTCCTTACGTCACGCCGCCCTCCCCGCGATCGCGCTAACCGGCTGGGCGTTCGGCTCACTCCTGTCAGGCGCCGTCGTCGTCGAAACGCTGTTTGCTCGACCCGGCCTCGGCCGACTCCTCATCGACGCGACCCACTCCCGCGACGTCCCCCTCGTCATCGGCGTCGTGCTCGTCGTCGCCCTCGCTTACGTCATCATCATGGCGATCACCGACCTGCTCGAACGCGTCGTTGATCCCCGCCCGAAGGTGGCCCGAGCGTGAGAAATAATATTTTTGTTCGCGGCACGCTCAGCGGGTGGATTAGCGGGGCAATCATCGTTCTCATCGCACTCGCCGCATTGTTCCCCAGCATGCTCGCACCGGGGGACCCCACCGCGGTCGACCCCGCCGCCGCGTTCAGCCCGCCAAGTTCAGGCGCGATCTTCGGCACCGACACCTCCGGCCGCGACGTCTTCACCCGCGTCATCTATGGCGCCCGTGAATCCGTCGGCATCGCACTAGCTGCCACGGGCATCGGCATGGTTTTGGCGGTTGTTCTCGGGTTCGGCAGCCTCCTCGGTAAGCGTATCGACGCCGTGCTCTCGCGGATCGTGGAAGTCCTCTTCTCGCTCCCCACCCTCGTGCTCGCGCTCCTTCTCGTCGCGGTTCTTGGCGCGGGCGTGCGCGCCTCCGTCATCGCCGTTGGCCTTGCGACTGCCCCCGGCTATGCCCGAATCCTGCGGGCCCGTGCCCGCGCGGTTGCGAGCAGCGGATACGTTGCCGCCGCGCGACTCGAGGGGATTTCGCGGCTAAGAATATTTTTTCGGCACATCCTGCCGAACACGCTCTTGCCGCTTCTTGCGATCGCAACCCTGGGAATCGGGCAGGCGATCATTTGGGTGTCTGCGCTGAGCTTCCTTGGCCTCGGGGCGCTACCTCCCTCGCCTGAGTGGGGCGCGATGCTTGCCGATGGGCGCCTGTATATCCAAAACGCCTGGTGGCTCACCGTCGCACCAGGGCTGGTCATCACCATCACCGCGGCAGCAACGACGATTCTTGGACGCACGTGGTCGAAGGTGAGCCCGGTATGAGTCTGACGCAAGTAAAGAATCTTTCGATCTCCTTCCCCGGCGCCGGTGAGGTCGTGCGCGGCGCGAACCTCACTCTCACTCCGGGCCGGTGCATCGCGATCACTGGGGAGTCGGGCGCCGGGAAATCCGTGCTCGCCCGCTCTCTCATCGGGCTTGCGAGCGAAGGGGGAGCCCGCGCGAGGGTGAGCGCCGATGAGCTCACGATCGCTGGGATCGACATGCGCAAGGCATCTGCGCGGAAATGGCGTGCGCTTCGGGGGCAGCACGTCGGATTTGTTCTTCAGGATGCGCTGCAGTCACTCGATCCCTTGCGCACGGTGCGTGCCGAGGTGGGCGAAGCACTGCGTGTGCGGGGGCGCCCTGCTCCAACCCACGTTCTCACGGAGGCGCTGCAGCGTGCCGGGTTGCCAAAGGCAGAGGACTTGCTTGCGCGCCGTTCTGAGGAACTCTCGGGTGGGATGCGTCAGCGCGTTCTCATCGCCTCGGCGATCATTACCGACCCGCCGTTAATCATCGCGGACGAGCCAACCACCGCCCTCGATGTACGCATCGGCGCCGGAGTGCTTGATCTGCTCGCCGAACTTCGCGATGCAGGCGCCACCGTTCTTCTCATAACCCACGACCTTGCCGCCGCGCGGCGCATCGCTGATGAGATCATCGTCATGCACGCCGGCGAGATCGTCGAGCACGGCCCGACTACGCAGATCTGGCACGCACCTCAGCATCCTGCGACGAAGGCACTCCTAGCCGCGGTGCCAACGACCGGGCGAGAGACGAAGACAGATTTCGGCCCCACCGTGCTGGAGGCTTCGGGCCTGAGCCGCACCTACCGCCTCCCCGGCGGAGGTGAGCTAGACGCCGTCATTAATACCGACGTGACGGTGAGACAGGGTGAGGTGCTCGGCATCGTTGGCGAGTCGGGTTCGGGTAAGTCGACGCTCGCGCGATTGCTCCTTGGAATGGAGAAACCAACGGCGGGAGACGTGCACGCACACGGCCGAATGCGCCTTGTACCCCAAGACCCGCTCGGGTCCTTCGACCCGCGGCTCACGGCGGGCGCGATCCTTCGCCACTCGATCGCGGCGGCAGGCACCGCGCACACGCCTGCCGATCTCCTCGCGCGGGTTCACCTTCCGCCCGAAACGCTCGACCGGTACCCCAGGGCACTATCGGGTGGAATGCGCCAACGCCTCTCGCTCGCCCGAGCGCTCGCCGGCGACCCCGATGTGCTCGTGCTCGATGAGCCGACCTCAGCGCTCGATGCGACCGTGCAGCAATCGATCCTCGATCTGCTCCTGGATATCCAAACCGCCACCGGAATGGCGATGGTGTTCATCTCCCACGATCTCGCGGTCGTGCGCCGGATGAGCCACACCCTCATGGTGCTTGAGGCTGGCCGAATCGTCGAGCAGGGGCCAGCCGCCAAGATCTGGGCACGCCCCACACATTCGTTCACGAGGGAACTTCTTGCGGTTTCCCCTCACCCTATACTGTGACTCACCACCAGGATGCGAGGAAGCCTTGGCTGCGCCACTTGATGATCGTGACCGTCAAATCATTGACGAGCTCCGCCGCGACGGGCGGATGTCGATACGAGCGCTCGCAGAAAAACTCCACATCTCCCGCGCCAACGCGTACTCCCGCGTCAACAACCTCATCGACACCGGCGTCATCCACGGTTTCCAAGCCATTGTGGACGCCGAAAAGCTGGGGTTGGGTACCTCGGCTTACGTCACGCTCAACATCGTCCAAGTCGAATGGCGTAACGTGCGCGACTCCCTCCGTAAAGTACCCGGCGTCTCCCGGGTAGCGCTCGTTGGTGGCGACTTCGACGTCATCCTTCACGTGCGCGCGAAAGACAACTCCGACCTACGCCGGATCCTGCTGGAGGAAATCCAAGGCATGCCCGGTGTTATCAGCACGCGCACGATGCTCGTGTTTGACGAGCCAACAGTCGACCCTGGTCCGATGGTTCTTTAAGGCGAGCCTCAAAGCTGCGCGATCGCCGATGCGGGGTTCTCGATCGCGTCGGCAACAAACCTCATGAACCCCGACGCCGTTGCACCATCGCACACGCGGTGGTCGAACACGAACGACATCTGGGCGATCTTGCGAGCCGTGATTTCGCCGTCAACAACCCATGGCCGGTCGATGATTCGCCCGAAGCCGAGGATCGCGACCTGCGGGTGGTTGATGATCGCGGCGCTGCCGTCGACTCCGAAGCCGCCGTAGTTGTTCAGCGTGAACGTTCCACGGGCCATCTCCTCGGGGCTGATCTTGCCGGCCCGACCGCGCTCGGCGATGTCCCGGATCGCCTCATCCAGCTCCCTGGTCGACATTCGCTCGGCGTTCTTGATGGCAGGCACAACGAGCCCTCGATCGCCTTGAACGGC
>CAYVDF010000044.1:0-12165 GCA_964450475.1 uncultured Pseudactinotalea sp. | reverse complement strand
CTTCGGTGGTGTAGCCGCCCTGTACGTGCTCTTCCTCGCAATCACAGGCTGGTGCCCGGGCGCGATGGCCGATCCGCGCGCCGTGGATTTAACGAAATCAGAGGAATAAAAAACGCCGCCCCCACGAGTGCGAGGGCGGCGTAGGCCGATTCTTAGACCGGGTAACGGAAGGTCGCAGCGATAGCAGAACCGTCCGGCATGTCGTCGGCACGCACGGCGTAAACCTTCCCGCGGGCGATGAGGGTGCGGCGCAGGATTTCATCGGCTACACCGTAGTTGGAGGCGTTGTCCTCATCGGACTCCACGACCTGTGCGGTCCCTTCATCCACGTAGCCGGGGATGCGCGTGTCGATATCCACCATGAGGGAGTCGATCGCGTTGTACACGGCAGCGCGGGTGATGTGCGCTAGGTCGGTCGACCCAAGCCCCTGAGCGGCCCGTGCGCGGAAGTCCTCGCGAACTTCCTCGATCTCGGCGGCGTAGAGCTCATCGAGGATCGGGCGCGTGCGCTCGGCGAGTTGCTCGGGCGAGAGAGCCTCGGGGTTGCCTGGGATCGTCTCCTCGGCGAGGAACTCATACGAGTTCGTGCGGCGGTAGGCGCTGGCCAGCGGGTCAGCAGAGGCCAAGATCAGCGGGAGCTTCTCATTGCGGAGCACCGGTAGAAGCGCGTTGTTGATCGCGGCTGTGAACTGCTGAGCGCGCAGATCGCCGTCCTCGCTGCCTCGGCCAAACGTGGCCTTGCCCGACAGGTCAAGGTTGAGGTAGGAGTCGAGGTCGCTCGGTAGATCCGCAGGCTCGAGTTCGCGCGCCGGTTGATCCGCAGTCACCTTCACCAGGCGCACGCTGTTCTGCGAAAGCGCGAGAACATAGGCGGACTGAGAGAACGTAATGGTCCGAAGCAGCGGCTTGATGTAGAACCGGTCGGCCACGTCGACAGTCGCTGTAAATTCGTTCGGCAGTCGGTACGTGTCAAACCTGTCGCCGCCAATGAACACCGCGAGCGACTTCGACTGGTACTGCCAGAACCGCGAATCCGAAAGCAAGCTCTCCACCGACGTCTTAACGTTCTCGATAACGGACTTATCGGCGTTTGCTGCTTCTAACTGCGTCGTCACATCGCGCAACTGGTTCTTCAGTTCAAGGCGGGCGCGTTCCCCGTCTTCTGGCATCGAGCCCGCGGGGGTGTAAATCGAGACGCAATGTGGGTCGCGGACTTCGGCCAAAAGGTCAATATCACCACGACTCGGGATGTCTTTGTGGGCCATTCAAGGTTCTCCTTCACGTCTGATCCATCCGCCTGCGTGGGAATCTTCCCACTACGTCAAGCGGTGGATTTCCAGTCTATCGATCCCGCGCGGGCGAGTGCGGGGCTTTCTACCCATGGCGAGTCCCGCGGAGTCGTAGACTCGTGGGTAACAAAGGAGTACACATGGCAGGACTAGTTGTATTGCACGTATCGGATGAACCGCACGACGTCGTCCGCGGCGTTTCCGCCGGCAATCTCATCGCCAAAAATGAGCCGATGCAGGTGCGTGTCGTCGTCGACGGACCCGCGGTGGCCGGGTTACTCGCGTCTGAATTTGATGACGGCGTGATCGACCTAGGTGATGGCGTTCGCGTTCACGCATGCGAACGTGCCCTGCGCGGGCAGCATATTTCAATCGAGGATCTCGCGAGAAACGTCGACACCCTGCCCTCTGGCGTCGTCGCGTTGGCAGTTGCGCAACATGACGGGGCAGCTTATATACGTATTTAGCTCCGCAAGTTTGACAGGAGAATCCCCACGGGGATGCTCACGAGCAACACGATGACGAGCGTGAGGAACAGACCGCGTAGGGCCCGATGACCGGGGCCTTTCCACACCCCGAGCAACACCGAAATGAGCGTTCCCACCAAGAATGCGCTGCCGATCTCGACGAACATTGGCGGACCGCCAAGTGTTCCCGCGAGCACGTGAACGTTTCCAAAGATCCAGGCAGCAAGTTCCAAGATCAGCCGGCGCCTGCTCGGTTCACCGCGCGAGAGCATCCCGCGCCCGATAGCGAGGCCGCCGGTACCAATCCCGCCGACCAACACGAGGTAGGCAGCGGCCCACGATGCCGACTGAGTTGCGGCGTGCGCGGTCACAGCAGAAAGAAGCCCACCGGCGATCACGCTCAGGAGCGCGATCACGAGCGCAGGCCAAGTCTGGGCGACGGCGCGGTCGATCATTTCCACAGTCTACGCCCGCTATCCCGGCACAGCTCCTTCCCGCATTCCGATAGCAAGCCGAGTGTGCCGAAGCTCGACCAAACGGGACTTTCGGGGTGGGGGAAGAGCGCCCACGTTTACTCAGCGAACTAGCGCATCGAGGCACTCAGAGAGCGACCTGTTCATCTCTTCTGAGATAGCCAGTGCTCGCCACGGAATCCAGTGCAGATCTCCACTCCACACCTGCGAGTAGTCGATAGAATCAGAGCGGTAACCCCTTGTTAGCACTCCTAAGGAAAAATCATGTCAAACAACCCATTCGACCTTGACTCGCTCCTGAAGCAACTTCCCGTTGGGGATCTCGCCTCGGCTCTCGGAGTTGACACCGATACCGCCCAAAACGCAGCCTCGAAGGCGATTCCTGGCATCCTCGCCGGCCTCGCAAACAACGCTCAGAGTGAAGAGGGCGCGACCGCTCTTGAGCGCGCACTCGCCGACCACAACCGCGATATCACGAGCCTGGAGGAAGTCGACGTCAACGACGGTGAAAAGATCCTCGCCCACGCTCTTGGAGGCAAGAAGAAGGACGTCGTCTCTGCCGTCTCCGATGGCAACAGCGACCTCTACGGCAAGCTCATGCCGATGCTCGCCCCGATCGTCATGGCGTTCCTGTCGAAACAACTCACCCAGGGGCGCTCCTCTGGCCAGGGCGGCGGAATCGGGGACATTCTCGGATCGATTCTTGGCGGCTCCGGCGGTGACCTCGGAGGCCTCGGCTCCATCCTCGGTGGTGGCTCGTCGAACAGTAAAGATAGCGGCCTCGGAGGCATCCTCGGCTCAATTTTCGGCCGCTAAACAACACGAAGGAATCCATGTTCGTTAGTCCCTACCCAGACGTCGAGATACCCAAGGTTTCCGTCTACGAAGCAATATTTGGAAGTCTGGAGGATAGCGACCTCGCACGAGTAGCACTCGTCGATCCCGTCACCGGGGAGGAAACCTCCTACGGAGAACTGCGACACCAGGTGAACGCCGTCGGCGGTGCTCTCGCGGCGCGGGGAGTGGAACTTGGCACGGTGATTGGTCTGCTGTGCCCGAATATCCCCGCATTCGCGACTGTCTTCCACGGTGCGCTCCGCATCGGCGCGACGCTCACAACGATCAACTCGTTGTACACGGCCGCAGAAATCGCCAAGCAACTCTCCGACGCGCAAGCCGAGTGGCTCATCACCGTGACGTCGCTGCTTCCCCAAGCTAAGGAAGCCGCCAAGGCGGTCGGTATTCCCGATGAGCGCGTCATCGTTCTCGACGGAGCCCCCGGCCACGCCAACCTGCGCGATTTGCTCATCGCCGGGGAGGTCCCACCTGTGGTCGAGTTCGATCCGGCCACCCACGTCGCGGTTCTCCCGTACTCCTCGGGTACGGCCGGCGAACCTAAGGGCGTCATGCTCTCGCACCGAAATCTCGTCGCAAACGTCGAGCAGTCGCGTGTGATTATTGACGTCGATTCAAGCGACCGCGTATTAGCGATCCTGCCGTTTTTCCATATCTATGGGCTGACGGTGCTTCTCAACATCGCGCTTCGTCAGCGTGCGAGCCTCGTGCCGATGGCGAAGTTCGACCTCGTTGATTTCCTGAAAACAATCCAACGCTTTCAGTGTACGTACCTCTTTATCGCACAGCCTATTGCCGTGGCGCTCGCCAAGCACCCGATCGTTGACCAGTACGACATTTCCTCGGTGCGGGCGGTGTTCTCGGGCGCGGCGCCCCTTGATGGCGAAACCGGCGAAGCCGCCGCCAAGCGCATCAATGCGCGCATGCTCCAGGGCTATGGCATGACCGAGATGAGCCCGGTCTCTCACGCAACGCCGCCCGATGCCACTCATATTCCCGTCAGTTCGATCGGGGTGCTCATTCCGAACCAAGAGGCGAAGCTCGTGAGCGTGGAGACGGGGGAGGAGATCACTGAGGTTGGCCCAGGCGGCGTGAGCGAACCTGGTGAACTGTGGATCCGCGGCCCGAACGTCATGCTCGGCTACCTCGGTCGCGCCGAAGAAACAGGTGAAACCCTCGACTCCGAGGGCTTCCTGCATACAGGCGATGTTGCCACGTATCACGAGGGCGATTACTTCACGATTGTTGACCGCGTGAAGGAGCTCATCAAGTACAAGGGTTACCAGGTTGCGCCGGCTGAGCTTGAAGCTGTGCTCTTGCTCAACCCAGAGATCGCAGATGCCGCGGTCATTGGGGTGCTCGATGAGGATAAGCAGGAGATCCCAAAGGCCTTTGTCGTGAGTGCGGCCGGCTCGCAGATTACCGCCGAGCAGGTGATGGAACACGTCGAATCCCACGTGGCGCCGTATAAGAAGGTGCGTGCAGTGGAATTCCTCGACGAAATCCCCAAATCCAGTTCCGGCAAAATCATGCGCCGCAACCTTCGAGCGGCGAGCGTTCCCGCGTAGACAACGACTGGGGAATGTGAGAAAATTTCCTCCGGTGTCTGCCTAGCGGGCGGTGGAGGAAATATTTTCTTGCGCCCCTGCGTTCTTCTCACATAGGCGCGTAAGTAAATTTGAAAGGGATCCCGTTGAAGTTCACCAAAGGCCAGATTGTTGTCCACCCCCATCACGGGCCCGCTACGGTCAAGAAGATCGCTTCGCGCACCCTGCGCGATGAGAAGAAGCAGTACCTCACGTTAGTTACCCACCAGGATGAAATGTCGGTAGCGGTGCCGGTCGATCTCGCTGAAGAGATGGGCGTGCGCCCACTCATGGACGCCGAAGGTGTCATGAACATCTTCGAGATTCTCGCGGGTGAATCGAGCCCGTTCGACAAGGTCTGGTCGCGTCGCTTCAAGGACTACACCGAGCGCCTCAACTCCGGTGATGTCATCGTCACCGCTGGCCTTGTTCGTGACATTACCCGTCGCAACCACGAAAGCCGCGTGTCCTACGGAGAGATGGGCGTGCTTCGCGATGCCACGGGTCCGCTTGTCGCCGAACTTGCCCTCGCCCTCGACACCGAACCTGAGGTCATCGAAGGCCTCATGGAAAAGGCCATTCTCGAAGGAGAACTCCCCAAACTGGGCAAGAACGGACTCGTTCTAGCGGGCTAGACCACACTGTTCGTTGCGTCACTAAACGCTAGTTTCCTACGCGTTTCGCCTCAGCACGCCTTTACGATGAAGGCAGGCTGAAAGGAAACCACTCGATGGCATACGGGCTCGAGCTCAGATTTGGCTCCTTCATCACCCCGGCGAATCACGACCCGGCCGGCGTCGTTGAACTCACCAAACACTCCGAACGTATCGGACTCGATCTCGTGACCTTCCAAGATCACCCGTATCAGCCGTCGTTCCTTGATACGTGGACTCTCATGAGCTTCGTTGCTGCGCGCACCCAGCGCATCACGATCGCCCCGAACGTTCTGAACTTGCCGCTTCGCTTGCCGGCCGTCGTCGCGCGTTCGGTTGCGAGCCTCGATCGTCTCTCGAAGGGGCGCATCGAACTCGGCCTCGGTGCCGGCGCTTTCTGGGATGCGATTGAAGCGATGGGCGGACAGCGCCTCACGCCCGGGGAATCCGTGACCGCCCTGAGCGAAGCGATCAACATCATCCGTGGCCTGTGGGATACGGGTAATCCTGAGCGCCTCGACATTGCAGGTGAGCATCACCGCGTCAGAGGCGCCAAGCGTGGCCCTGCCCCCGCCCACGACGTGAAAATCTGGCTCGGCGCATACCAGCCGCGTATGCTCCGCCTCGTTGGTGAAAAAGCCGACGGCTGGCTCCCATCCTTGTCGTACTTCAAGAACATTGAAGATCTTCGGGCAGGCAACGAGCACATTGACCGCGCCGCCACCAACGCTGGTCGCGACCCGCGCCGCATCCGCCGTCTGCTGAACATTCACGGCAAATTCCTGACCGACCCGAGCGGCTCGATCCTCCAGGGACCGCCGCAGCACTGGGCCGAGCAGATGGCCGATCTCGCGCTTGGTTTCGGCGTGAGCGACTTTATTCTCGGCTCCGACAGCATCGACGATCTCTCGATCTTCGCTGAAGAAGTTGCCCCCGCAGTACGCGAACTGGTCGCTGCGGAACGTCAATAGCAGGCGGCGCCACGCCGCCACGACACAGCCGCTAAGGTGCGGTTGCGATTAGTCGAACGGGTTTGGCGTCAGAGTGTATTTCGTTTGCAGGAATTCGTGGATACCTTCGGCGCCGCCTTCACGGCCGATGCCGGATTCTTTCCACCCGCCAAACGGTGCGGCCGCATTCGACACGACACCCATGTTGAGGCCCATCATGCCGGTTGCGAGGCGCTCGATCATGCGCTGACCGCGCGCGAGGTCCTCGGTGTACACGTACGACACGAGTCCGTATTCGGTTGCGTTTGCAAACTCTACGGCCTCGTCCTCGGTAGAGAATCGAGCAATCGCGAGCACGGGGCCGAAGATCTCCTCCTTAAGGATTTCACTGCCGGGCTGAACGTCGGTCACGACCGTTGGTTCAAAGAACGTTCCCGGGCCCTCTGGCGCCTTGCCGCCGATCTTTAGCTGCGCACCCTTGGCGAGTGCATCTGCCACAAGTTCAGAGGCCTTCGATACCGCGCGGTCATCAATGAGTGGACCAATGTTCACACCTGACTCGGTGCCGCGGCCAACCCGCATCCCAGTCACCTCTTCGGTGACCCGCTGCGCGAATTCTTCGGCGATCGACTCGTGGACGATGAACCGGTTTGCTGCCGTGCATGCCTGGCCAATATTGCGGAACTTCGCGGCGATCGCGCCCTCAACCGCCTTATCGAGGTCGGCATCGTCAAACACGATGAACGGCGCGTTTCCACCAAGCTCCATCGAAGTGCGCAGAACCTTGCCGGCAGCCTGGGCCATGAGGAGCTTGCCCACAGGGGTTGAACCGGTAAAGGAAATCTTGCGCAGCCGGTCATCAGCCATGACCGCCTCAGACACCCCAGCCGCGTCCTCCGTCGTCAATACGTTAACGACACCGGCCGGTACGCCCGCTTCTTCGAGCAGGGCAGCGTAAGCGAGGGTCGTCAGGGGAGTGAGGTTCGCCGGCTTGATCACCACGGTGCACCCAGCAGCGAGCGCCGGGGCGATTTTGCGGGTGGCCATCGCGAGCGGGAAGTTCCACGGTGTAATGAGGTACGCCGGACCGAGCGGGTGCTGAGAGACGATCATTCGGCCGTGCCCTTCGGGGCTTGGTCCGTATCGACCCTGAACGCGTACGGCCTCTTCCGAGAACCAACGGACGAACTCGTTGCCGTAGGCGACTTCACCGCGGGCTTCTGCCAGCGGCTTGCCCATCTCTAGGGTCATGAGGAGAGCAAACTCTTCCGTTCGCTCTTTCAGCAAGTCGAAGGCCTTGCGAAGGATGTCGGAGCGTTCGCGCGCGGGCGTTTCTGCCCAGCTCTCAAACGCGAGAGCAGCAGCATCCATCGCAGCTGCGGCGTCCTCCGCGGTCGCATTTGCGATTGATTTCAGCGTATCGCCGGTGGCGGGATCATGGACGTCGAAGGTCCCCCCGTCGGAAGCCTCTCGCCACTCGCCGTTGATGTAAAGCATGGATGGCACGCTGTTTAGAAGCTCTCGTTCGCCGTTGACACTCATTGTCGACTCCCTCGTTGTGGGCACTACATCTAAATCGTATACGATTCTTTGGTCGCGCGCTATCCCGAGTTTCAATGTCGTATAGTTTCGTGTGTCAGGCACAGCCGCCGGTGCTCGAAAAAGGGGCACGTAGCCACCCGCGAGGGTGAGCGAGACATATATGGTCACGACACGTTTCAAGGTTGAAAGTACTTTTTAATGGCCACTGTTTCCGCTCACGTTGCTGCCGCCCTTGCTCGTCACGTTGATCACGTGTACGGCGTCATGGGCAATGGCAACGCGTATTTCCTCGACGCACTCGTACGCGAAGGCGCCGCCACATACACCCCAATGCGCCATGAAGCCGGGGCCGTCGTTGCCGCTGATACGTACCACCGTGCGGGCGGGGGACTCGCTGCCGCGACCGCCACGTACGGCGCAGGATTTACGAACACTCTCACGGCGCTGGCCGAGGCCGTTCAGGCCCACACGCCGCTCATTCTCGTTGTTGGCGACGAACCTACCGAGGGTCCGCGCCCCTGGGATGTCGACCAGATCGCTCTTGCGGCCGGCGTTGGTGCACGGACGTACACAGTTGGTCGCGCCGATGCGGCTGCGACGACAATCATCGCGATCGAGCACGCGCTTATGTACAAGGTTCCAACGGTGCTCGCGATTCCCTATGACGTTGCGCAGCGTGAAGTTGGTCCAGTTCCCGAGGTGCCTGATCTTCAACTGCCGCCACCGCTGGAGCCGACCGATGTTTTCGGCCAGGCGGCCATCACCGACCTCGCTCGATCTCTTGCATCCGCGAAGCGGCCGATTCTCATCGCTGGGCGCGGCGCCTACCTTGCGGGTGCTGCAGATGCCCTCGGTGCTCTGGCTGATGCAACGGGAGCGATAACCTCGACGTCTGCGCTTGGGCGTTCACTCTTCCCGCGAGCCGAATATGACCTCGGGGTGACCGGCGGCTTTGGTGCACGCGGTGCGATGGACCTGATCTCACAAGCCGACGTCGCGGTCGTGTTTGGAGCCTCGCTCAACCAGTTCACGATGCGCTTTGGAGAACTATTTTCTCCGGGGACGAAGGTCGTGCAGGTTGATGTCGGGCACGCCGCGACCCACCCGCACGTCAATGGCTTTATCCGAGGTGACGCAAAAATTGTGGCCGAGGCTCTCGTAGCGGAGCTCGCGGCGATGGATGCCACGCCGTCTGGCTGGCGTGAGCATGTCGACATCCCGCCGCTGCTTGAATACGACGCGGGAGTCGGCACGTGCGAGGACGGGCGCCTCGACCCGCGCAGCGCGGCCAAGCGGCTGGGGGAGTTGCTCCCGCAGGATCGGGTTGTCGTTTCTGATGGCGGGCACTTTATTGCGTGGGCAAACATGTATTGGCCGGTCGCCTCGCCAGAGCGCATGGTCATGGTTGGGACCGCCTTTCAGGCGATTGGTCAAGGCTTACCGTCAATCGCGGGCGCGGCGCACGCGAAGCCTGACTCAACGGTTGTGCTCACCACGGGTGACGGTGGCGGACTCATGGCGCTTGCCGACTTGGAGGCAGCGATACGCGTCGCCGGCGGGCGGGGTATGGCGGTCGTGTGGAACGATGCCGCCTACGGCGCTGAAATTCACCTCTATGGGTTGAAGGGGCTCGAGCGGGATCCGATGCTCATTGACGAAGTCAACTTCGCGGCGCTCACCGATGCGCTCGGCGGTAGGGGAGTCGTTGTGCGAACGGTTGAGGATCTCGACATCGTGAGTGAGTGGGCCGCCCAACCCGTCGACGAGAGGCCATTCTTGTTGCTCGATCTACGGATTTCGCAATCAGTACGTGCTCCACACCAAGACGAGGTCATCAGGATTAACAGCTGACCCATAATGATTCCCTAAAACACGTGTGGCCCCCGCAAAGAGCGGGGGCCACAGGAGTGTCAGAGTCCGACGAGGAGGGCGATGCCCTTAGCGCTGGTCTTGCATGAACTGCGCGAAGAACGCATCGAGTTCGTCGTGGGCATCGATCGGTAGGATGTGCGCGACGTACTGGTCGGGGCGAACAACAACAACGGCGCCGTCGCGGGAGATTCCGCGGGTGTCGAAGATGTTTGGTTCATCGGTGGCGCAGTAGACCTTATCCCAGTCCATCAGGCCGAAGGGGCCAGTCTCGGGGATGAATACGCGCGGCACGGCCATGAGGTCGGTGTCCTGGAATGGCTGCTGGTAGATGACCTTCAGGTCGAACACGGCATCGACGTCGCCCTCGGCAGGGGTGTAGCGCGAGTAGAACGAGTCGCCTGAGGATACCCACGATGCCCACTTCGAAACCTTCGAATCCTCACCGGCAGCGGGGGAGTCGGCGAACACGTAGACGCGCCAGCGGCCATCCGCTTTGTGGTGGTGGCCGAGGTGCACGGTGTTGCCCTCTGAGGCGAGTGTGACCTTCTCCGACTTAAATCGCTTGCCGAGCGGGTAGCCCTCAGCCAGATCTTGCTGCGCGTTATCCCCGATAATGATCGAGGGCTCGTATTGGGTCATGAAACCCGAGGGGAACTCAGCGGTAGCGAGGTAGTACTGCGCGAGCTCGCGCGGATCCTCGATCTCTTCAGGCTTGCGCGCCATGAGCGTCGACCATTCGCGGTCGAAGTCGATGAGCTGCTGGGCAACTGGCTGGCGCTCGGCCGAGTATGTTGACAGCAGTTCCGGGGTTGCGAGACCACTGAGAACCGAGCCGATTTTCCAGCCGAGGTTGAACCCGTCCTGCATCGAGACGTTCATGCCCTGGCCAGCCTTGGCCGAGTGCGTGTGGCATGCGTCGCCGGTCAGGAAGACGCGAGGGTGGCGACCCTCATCTTCCACGTCCACGTCATCACACTTGTCCGTCACGCGGTTGCCGACCTCGTACACCGAGTGCCACGCAACGTTTTTCACGTCGATCGAGTAAGGGGCAAGAATCTCGTTGGTCTTCTCGATGATCTTCTCAACCGGGGTGGCGCGGATTTCAGCCGACGCACCCTCGCCCACGTCACCGAGGTCGATGTACATGCGCGCGAGGTAGCCACCTTCACGGGGGATGTGCAGGATGTTGCCGGCCTGGGAGTTGATCGCGCACTTGATGCGCCAGTCGGGGAAGTCGGTGTTAACGAGAACGTCCATCACGCCCCACGCGTGCATCGACACGCCACCGATGTGCTGGCGACCAATCGACTTACGCACGAGCGAGTGCGCGCCGTCGCTACCGACAACGTACTTGGCGCGAACCGTGCGTTCTTCGCCCGCGCGCTCGCCAACAGTGTGGCGGATCTGTACGTCAACGGGGTATTCGCGCCCGTCGTCGTGAACGGTCAGGTCGATGTACTCGATGCCGTAATCGACCTCGATACGACCCGGGCCAAAGCGGGCGGCTTCGGCGAAGTAGTCGAGCACGCGTGCCTGGTTGACGATGAGGTGCGGGAACTCGCCCACGTCATCGGCGTAGTCAACCGTGCGTTCGGTGCGGATGATGTGCCCGGGGTTGTCCGGGTCGGGGTTCCAAAAGTTCATGTGGCCGATGTTGTAGGCCTCGTTGGTGATGTGCGGGGCGAACCCGAATGCCTGGAACGTCTCTACGGAGCGCGGCTGGATTCCGTCTGCTTGGCCGAGCACGAGGCGGCCTTCGCGGCGCTCGATCACGCGTGTGTTGATGTTCGGGTAGGCCGACATCTGCGCCGCGAGCAGCATGCCTGCGGGCCCAGAACCGACGATCAGTACGTCCATCTCATCGGGCAGCTCACTTGCCCGGTCGATTCCGTAGCCGGCTGCGGGCTGTTGGCGCGGCTCCTGCGAAACATACCCATGGTGGTGAAACTGCATCGTTTTTCTTCCTTCCTCAGACTGCTGCGTCGAGGCAGTGTGTTCACTATTTGAACACTCCGTTCTGCTTTCGAACATGATCGTATATGATTGGGATGGCGGATGCAAGAGTCAAAGGAGTCTGGATGTCAAACGTGACGAGCGCGGGATCGCAAACCCTAAGCCGTGGCCTGCGCATCCTCGAACTTCTGGCCGACGCCGGCGAGCCCCTGTCCATCGATGACACCGCCGATCGTCTCGGCGTCCACCGCTCCAACGCCTACCGCCTCGTGCGCACGCTCGAGGATCACGGACTCGTGATTTGGGACGGCGCTGGTCTCCTTGGCCTTGGCCCGCGCCTAGCCGCCCTTGCAGCTGGGGTGTCGAGAGATTTGCAGGCGGCAGCCTTGCCGACGATAACCTCGGCCGCCAACGAACTTGGCATGACGTGCTTTGTGGCGGTGTACGACAACGGCGAGTGCGTCACACTTGCATCTGTCGAGCCTAGGCACGCGATCGGTGCCGTAGCTCAGCGCCCCGGCACGA
>CAYVDF010000043.1:0-12203 GCA_964450475.1 uncultured Pseudactinotalea sp. | reverse complement strand
CTGGTCTCGGTGATTAAGAACTTCCGCACCCGCGGCAAGGACTTCCTCCTGCCTGACCGAAACGCCATTACGATGACCGTTCCGTTCATGCGTGCCTACACCGAACTTCTCGTTCGCACCTGCCACAAGCGTGGCGCGCACGCGATTGGTGGAATGGCTGCCTTCATCCCCAGCCGGGATGAGGCCGTCAACGAGGTTGCTTTTGAGAAGGTCCGCGCCGACAAGACCCGCGAGGCCGGCGACGGCTTCGATGGATCCTGGGTTGCGCACCCCGGCATGGTCGAGCTATGCAAGGAAGTCTTCACCGACGTCCTCGGCGACAAGCCGAACCAGATCGACAACAAGCGCGAAGACGTCAACGTCACTGCTGCCGACCTCCTCAACGTGGCCGCCACCCCAGGTGAGGTCACCGAAGAGGGACTGCGCAACAACATCTCAGTTGCGATTCAGTACCTGCGCGCCTGGCTCAACGGCGTTGGTGCTGTGGCGATCTTCGACCTCATGGAAGACGCCGCCACGGCCGAGATCTCGCGTTCGCAGATCTGGCAGTGGCTCCACAACGACATCGTGCTCGCCGACACAGGCAAGACCGTAACCGCCGAGCTCATCGAGGAGATCACCGCAGAGGAAATTGCCAAGCTCCCCGGCGACGCGTCGGACTACGACGAGGCCAAGCGCACGTTCCTTGACGTCGCCGTTGCCGAGGACTACGTCGACTTCCTCACCCTCCCGGCATACGACAGGATGGCCTGATGACAGAATTACAGGTTGGCGCGACAGCGCCAGAGTTCACGCTGACCTCGCACGAGGGCGCGGAGGTTTCTCTCGCAGAACTGCGCCAGTCGGCTGACAAGGGCGTCATCGTGTACTTCTACCCCAAGGCCGCAACTCCTGGGTGCACGACCGAAGCGTGTGACTTCCGCGACAACCTCGCCTCGCTCGCGGCGGGCGGGTACACAGTCGTGGGCGTCTCCGCCGATCCGATTGAGGATCTCGTCAAGTTCGCCGCCGACGAGCACCTGACGTTCCCGCTGCTGTCTGATGACGGCGCAAAGGTCGCCAAGGAGTGGGGCTCGTGGGGTGAGAAGACCATCAACGGTCGCACCTTCGAAGGTGTGCTGCGTTCGACGTTCGTTGTCGACCCCTCCGGGGCGATCTCGCTCGCCGAATACAACGTTGATGCCCAAGGCCACGTCGCTCGCCTGAGGGACAAGCTGCTCGGCTAAGAAGCACACGGCCATCCGGTCATAAAACAGCCAATCGGGACCCACTTTTACGATGGGTCCCGATTGATTTTCCGCGGAATTGTGGCGCTCGTTATGATTTTTCGCGATCGACTTGACATGACTAGATACAAGTCATAAGGTCTACATTGTAGAAAAGATTTTCCACCTGACGGAAACTCTCCGAAGCTTTTCGGTGTAGCACGATACAGGGGGGACGTAGCGCCGCGTCCGCCTGGGCGCGCACTAGGAAAGGTCTAGCGATGCAGCTTTCGGACTTCAACGAACTCGATCACTCTGAAGCCGTTGATCTCCTTTTATCATGTGCCCACGTCGAACGATGGGCGCAAGATATCGCGTCGGCTCGACCCTTTGCTACCCTCGACGCTCTCGTCGAGGCAACGCAAGAATTTGCGAACCCGTGGACGGAAGAAGAAATTGATTCCGCACTGCACCGCCACCCCCGAATCGGGGAGCGGGCGAAAGGCGACGACGCCGATGCCAAGATGAGCCGAGCCGAACAGGCGCGTCTTGGGATCACCGATGATGTGCAGCGTCGCCTAGACGCCGGCAATGCGGCATACGAAGACAAGTTCGGCTTCGTGTTCCTCATCCGCGCAGCGGGTCGGTCCTCTGAGGAAATCCTCGATGCGCTCGACGAGCGCATGAACAACACAGCGGAGACGGAACGCCTCATCGCGGCCGACCAGCTCCGTCAGATTGCCGCATTGCGGCTGGAAGGAATGATCTCGTAAATGGTCTCTTTCATCACCACCCATGTTCTTGACTCCGCAACGGGACGCCCCGCTGCAGGAGTTGACGTGACACTCGAACGCCAGGGCGGCGATTGGGAGCACGTCGCAAGCGGAACGACAAACGACGACGGTCGGATCGGCGATCTGGGTCCAGAGGCACTCGCCTCAGGTACCTACCGGATCACCTTTGACACCGGAGCCTATTTCGCCCGCACCAACACGGCGACCTTCTACCCAGAAGTCACCATTACCTTCGTCATTGACGAAGACGAGAAGCACTACCACGTGCCGATCCTTCTCAGCCCATTTGCATTTTCCACCTACCGAGGAAGCTAGAAAGGAAAGCCCTCATGTCTGAAATTGACACCACCCCCTACGAAATCACCAGCGAAAACGCCGAGATGCATCGTGCATCGCACGGTAAGGGTGAAGTCCACGTTGTGACGGTCGAGCGCGAAGGAAGCGTTCACCACATCCGTGACTACACCGTGAGCTCCGCAATCCGCGGTGACCTCAACCGGATCTACACCCACGGGGACAACACCAACTGTATCCCGACCGATACGCAGAAGAACCTCACCTTCTCGCTCGCTCGCGATGGCATGGGCACCCCGGAGGAGTTCGGCCTGAAGTTCGGTAACTACATGAAGGACAACTACTCCTCGGTAGTCACCGGCGGCCGCTGGGAGATCAAGGCAGTGGCCTGGGACCGTATCCAGACCGCCGATGGCCCCCACGACCACTCCTTTGTCCGTGCAGGCAAGGAAGAGCGCTACACCGTTGTGCAGCTCCACGAAGGTCAGTTCCACGTCGTCTCCGGCCTGAAGGAACTCACTGTTCTGAAGTCCACCGGCTCGGCCTTCGTTGGTTTCCCCAAGTGTGACCACACCTTCCTGAAGGAAACCGCCGACCGCATCATGTCCACGGACGTGTCGCTGTGGTGGGAGTACAACACCACCGACGTTGACTTCGACGCCGTCTACGACTCGATCCGTCAGATTGTTCTGGAGGAATTCGCCACGAAGTTCTCCCTCGCCCTGCAGCACACGATGTGGGCCGCCAGCGCGAAGATCATCGATAAGCACCCCGAGATCAACACGGTGCGTATGCAGTGCCCGAACAACCACCACTTCGTGGAGGACCTTGAGCGCTACGGCCAGGACAACCCGAACATGGTCCACTACGCCGCTGACCGCCCCTACGGTGACATCACCTCTGAAGTTACCCGCAAGGGCACCACGCCGAACCCGGCAGCCTGGAACACTGTTCCGTCGTTCACCTAAATCACCAGATTCATGGGCGAGGTGCGCACCAAAGCGTGCGCACCTCGTCAGTCTCAATGGAGAGTAATTTGACCGCCACTACACAAAAAACACAGCGTCCTGAGGATAAGCGTCTAGGCATTGGTGCCAGCGTTACCTATGGACTCCAACACGTCCTGACCATGTACGGCGGGATCATCGCAGTCCCGCTCATCATCGGGCAGGCTGCCGGGCTCGGACCCTCGGAGATTGGGCTGCTCATCGCAGCTGCCCTGTTCGTCGGTGGAGCCGCAACGATCCTGCAGTCGTTTGGGCTGCCGTTCTTCGGCTCCCAGCTCCCGCTGGTTCAGGGTGTTTCATTCGCAGGTGTCGCCACGATGCTGGCGATTATGAACAGCAGCGGCTTTGATACGCCTGAAGAGAAACTTCAGGGCGTCTTCGGAGCCGTCATCGCTGCATCTGTCATCGGCTTGATCATCGCGCCGTTCTTTGCGAAGATCGTTCGCTTCTTCCCGCCAGTGGTTAACGGTGTCGTTATCACCACGATTGGTCTGTCCCTCATGCCGGTCGCGGCACGCTGGGCCATGGGTGGGGCGGGCGCGGAAGACTTCGGTAGCCGCGACAACATCCTCCTCGCTGGTGGAACCCTCATCGTGGTTCTCATCCTGTCGAAGATCGGTGTCGCCGCCATTTCGAGGCTTTCGATCCTCCTCGCAATCGTCATCGGAACGCTGTTCGCGTGGGCAGTTGGCAAGGTCGACTTCTCCGGCGTTGCCGACGCGGGTATCTTTGCCTTCCCCACCCCGTTCCACTTCGGTATGCCGACCTTCCAGGCCGGGGCAATCATCTCGATGTTCGTTGTGGTCGTCGTCATCATGGTGGAAACCACCGCTGACATCGTGGCCGTTGCCGAGATCATCGAAACCGACGTCAGCCCTCGCCGTATCGCGGATGGTCTGCGTGCGGATATGGTCTCCTCGGCTCTCGCGCCCGTGTTCAACTCCTTCACCCAGTCCGCCTTCGCTCAGAACGTCGGCCTCGTTGCAATCACGGGAGTCAAATCACGGTTCGTTGTGACCGCTGGTGGTGTCATCCTCGTACTGCTCGGCCTCCTGCCGGTCGTGGGTGGCGTCGTTGCTGTCATTCCTCCCGCAGTCCTCGGTGGTGCAGGTATCGTGCTCTTCGGCTCGGTCGCTGCCGCTGGTATCCGCACCCTTGCGGCTGTGCGCTATGACGGAAACATGAACCTCGTCATCGTGGCAACCGGTATCGCGTTCGGTATCCTCCCCGTGGTCCAGCCTGGACTCTACGGAGAGTTCCCCAACGCGGTGCAGATCATCCTCGGCTCGGGAATCTCGGCCGCAGCGATCGTTGCCGTACTTCTCAACCTGCTGTTCAACCACTTCACGGGCGGAACACCCGACAGCCCGTCCGTGTTCGCTGCCGGAACTGGTCGCGTGATCACCTACAAGCAGATCCGCCACCTGCAGGATGGCGACTACTTCAAGGACGGCAAGCTGCACACTGCTGACGGCGAAGTCGTTCCGGTCGTCACAAAGGACGAGGTACGTGAACTCGTCGCGGCACGTGAACAAGCAGACTCATCTGAATCAACCGACTAACGACACCGCGGGCGGGCCGCGCATAGCGCGACCCGCCCGCGGGTTAGTTTCCTAGTTCCTTTGAGCAGAAGCTATTTGGCGAGGAGGGCGTCGGAGATTTCCTGGGCCACGTCCTGGAGAACTTTGACGGCCTTCTCGCCAAATTCGTACGTCACGCGAGCATCCGGACCAGAGATGGAGATCGCCGTCGGAACGGGTGCCCCAGGAACGGGGACAGCGAAGCAGCGTACGCCAAGCTCCTGCTCACCATCATCAATAGCGAAACCCTGAGAGCGGATCTTCCCTAGCTCTTTGAGCAGGTCACCCTGATCGGTGATGGTCTTATCCGTTGCCGGCGGCATCCCAACACGGTTGGTGATCTCCAGAACAGTCTGGTCGGGGAGTTCAGCCAAGACCGCCTTACCCACACCAGTGGAGTGGGTAAAGACTCGGCGCCCAACTTCGGTAAACATCCTCATCGAGTGCGACGACGAAGCCTGCGCAACGTAGACCACCATATCGCGATCGATCATCGCAAGGTTCACGCTCTCGCCAAGCTCACGAGCGAGGCGAGCAAGGTACGGCTGGGCAACCGTTCCGAATTGGCGACCGGCACTCTCGCCAAGACGAATGAGCCGCGGCCCAAGCGAATACTCGCGTGAGGGCAACTGACGAACGTAACCATGCGCGAGCAGCGTCCGCATCAATCGATGAATCGTCGGAAGCGGCAACTGCGTTTGAGCGGCCAGTTCACTGAGGGTGGCCTGGCCACCAGAATCAGCGAGAAGTTCGAGAAGTTCGATTGTGCGATCGACAGATTGCACCGTGCCGGATCGTTGAGGTGGAGTCATGTCAATCCTTGTTCGTTGTACTCCCACAAACATGCGGCAACAACACTGTGTGGTCCTCGCTGTTCATTAGGAGATCTTTTGGGTAATATTTCAAGTAGTGAAAATTATAGTCCACCTTGCGATAGAATGGAATGAGTGATGGTAGCGATTCCTAGCCCCAGTTACTCGATTACTTTACGGCTCGAAGCACCGGTTGGCCCTCGAACCACCTCTGACCTTGTTTCCAAGGTTGGGGAACTGGGCGCGGCGGTCACGGCGGTCGACGTCGTCGAAGCCACCGACACCGGGATGGTCGTTGACGTTTCGTGCAATGCCCGCGACGAAGCACACGTGCAGGAACTGCGCGAGAAACTCGAAGAACTTCCCGGCGTTGCAGTACGTCACGTATCCGATGCGACGTTCCTCATGCACCTTGGCGGCAAGATTGAGGTTCGTTCGAAGGTGAACCTCCGCCACCGCGATGACCTTTCGCGTGCGTACACCCCCGGTGTGGCCCGCGTCTGCCTCGCGATTGCCGAGAACCCAGAGGACGCACGCCGTCTCACGATCGCTCGCAACACGGTCGCGGTCGTTACCGATGGAACCGCTGTGCTTGGTCTTGGCGACATTGGACCCCACGCCGCGATGCCGGTGATGGAAGGTAAGGCAGCGCTGTTTAAGCAGTTCGCTGGCGTTGACGCCTGGCCCGTCGCCCTCGACACCACTGACACCGAGGAAATCATCCGCATCGTCAAGGCCATCGCGCCGGCGTACGGCGGGATCAACCTCGAAGACATCTCTGCACCACGCTGCTTCGAAATTGAAGCACGCCTGCGTGAAGAACTCGACATCCCCGTCTTCCACGATGACCAACACGGAACCGCGATCGTTGTTCTGGCAGCCCTGATCAACGCACTCAAGGTCGTTGACAAGAAGCTCGAAGATGTGCGAATCGTCGTCTCTGGCGTTGGCGCAGCCGGTATGGCAATCATCAGTCTGCTCGCGGGCCAGGGCGCGAAGAACATCATCAGTGTTGACCGCAACGCTGCCATCCACACCTGTAGCCCCTAAACCGATGAGCACCGCGGATGGCTCGTTGAGGAGACCAACCCCGAAGACTTCAGCGGATCGCTTATCGAGGGTCTCGAAGGTGCCGATGTCTTCATCGGTGTCTCCGCTGGAAACATCCTCACAGGTGATGACATTGCGAAGATGGCTGACAAGGCGATTGTGTTCGCGCTAGCCAACCCGACCCCCGAGGTTGACCCGCTGGCCGCTGCTGAGCACGCTGCCGTTGTGGCCACCGGACGCTCGGACTACCCGAACCAGATCAACAACGTTCTCGCATTCCCCGGCCTGTTCCGTGGACTGCTCGATGCACGTGCCGACTCGATCTCCGATGACGTCATGCGTGCGAGCGCGGTCGCGATCGCGAGCGTCGTTGACTCCTCCAAGCGCAACCCCTCCTACATCGTGCCCTCCGTGTTTGACACCGAGGTCTCGAAGGCGGTTGCCTCTGCGGTGGTGGAAGTTGTGCGCGCCGAACGCGAAGCCAACGGCGAACCCCTCCCTCTGACGGGCGCTCTGCCGCTCGGGGCCGGTGACGCATGAGCCACCTGTATACAGCCTCGTCGGTTCGTGACAACATCGAGCGCCTGCTCGCTCCCGTCGATGCCGAATACGCAAAGAACTACCCGTACGACCCCCAGGGGCGCCAGCCCGTGCACTCGGTGTACGTGCCCGGTCACATCTACACCCCAGAGCTTCCAAAGGAGTGGGGCGAGAAGGCTCTCGCTGCGGTCAACGAGGCGGGCGGGATGGGTCACCTCATCGACGTCCACGGACTCGTTACCGACCCAGAAGAGAAGGCCCTGATCGCGCTAAAGGTTGAAGAAAAGCTCGCGACTGAGCCGATCGAAGACCTTCGGATCGACTTCGAAGATGGCTACGGCTCGCACCCTGATGAGGACGAGGACGCCGCCGTCATCGGTTCGGCGAACCACCTCGGAAAGGCGCTCACCGACGGCGTTGCTCCGCCGTTCGTGGGGATCCGCTTCAAGGCGTTCGACCCTCGCACCCGCGAACGCGGCCTGCGCACGGTTGAACTGTTTGTTGAGACCCTCGCGCCCTACGGGCTGCCAGAGAACCTCATCCTCACGCTGCCGATGGTGACCCACGCTGCCCAGATTGAAGCGATGGTCATCTTCCTCGAAGGCCTGGAGAAGAAGCTCGGGCTTCCCGATGGTCGCCTCACCTTCGAGATCCAGATCGAAACGCCCCAGGCAATTCTCGGACTCGACGGGCGTTCACCCATCGGGCCGATGATCGCCGCAGGGCGTGGCCGGATCACCGGGATGCCGTATGGCACATACGACTACTCGGCATCGGTGGGTATCGCTGCGGCGTATCAGTCGCTTGAGCACCCCTCGGCTGATTTCGCGAAAGCGATCATGCAGGCAAGCACCGCCGGAACCGGCGTACGCCTCTCGGATGGGTCGACGAACATCATGCCCGTTGGCGCAGGTCGTGACGAGGCGTGGAAGCTCCACGGCCGACTCATCACGCGGTCGCTCCAGCGCGGGTTCTACCAAGGCTGGGATCTGCACCCCGCTCAACTCCCGAGCCGCTACGCCGCGACGTTCGCGTTCTTCCGAGCCTCGCTCGACAACGCGAACACACGCCTCGCCGCGTACCTCGGCCAGGGAGCAGCCGAAATCATGGATGAGCCGGCAACCGCACGGGCGCTCGCCGACTTCCTCCTTCGCGGACTCCACTGCGGTGCGATGTCCGAAGACGAGATCGCGGTGAGCACCGAACAGCTCACCGAGCTCATCGCCCCGTAAGGCAAACCGCAGCGAGCCGGTTTACGCAGGGAAATCCCACGCGTGGACCGGCTCGTTTGCGTGCATCCGCTCGAGGTAGAGCTCCAGCATCTTGTGCAGGGCTGCGCTGCGGGTGAGCCCTTTTCGTTCAAGCGCCGCGACGGTCTTGGCCTGCCACGAGGCGCCATTGCGTAAGTACTTGCACCGCGATTCGATAATCCCGAGATAGTGGTCAACGATCTTGCCATCGACGCCCTTGCGAGCCAGCCCCTCGGCGGCCATCGGCAGCAGGTGGCGCAACACAAGCTCATCCCACGGCACCTCACCAAAGCCGGGCCAGTACATCGTCGCCCCGATTCCATCGCGCGCGCCGGCAGTGAAGTTCTCCTTCGCGGCCGAAAACGACATCCTGCTCCACGTCGGGCGCTCCTCCGACGCGAGCACCTCGGCCGCGCCATAGTAGAACGCCGCATTCGCGATCGTGTCGGTGACCGTTGGCCCAGCCGGGAGCACGCGGTTTTCTACCCGCAAGTGCGGCTTACCATCAACGACGTCGTAAATCGGTCTGTTCCACCGGTACACGGTGCCATTGTGGAGTCGCAGTTCTTGCAAGCGAGGCGTGCGGCCTGCGGCAAGCTCCTCCTCGGGGTTCTCTTGCGAGCACTCAGGCAAGAGTGCCGGGAAATAGTGGACGTTTTCCTCAAACAGATCGAAGATCGAGGTGATCCACCGATCCCCAAAGAACACCGGTGGGCGCACGCCCTGGTTGCGCAGTTCGGGGGAGCGAGTGTCAGTCGCCTGTAAAAATAATTCCGTGCGGGTCTCCGCCCAGAGCCGGTGACCAAATAGAAACGGGGAGTTGGCGCCAAGCGCGAGTTGGGGGCCCGCAAGCAACTGCGCCGCGTTCCATGCGGGCGCAAAATCGCTCGGGGAGACCTGAAGGTGAAGCTGAACCGAGGTCGCCCCGGATTCTGGCGCAATCGTGTCGGTGTACATCTGCAGGGGTTCGGGGCCGGAGATGTCGAGCTCGATATCTTCTCGACGTGCAGCGAATACCGCTTCTTCGAGAGCTCGGTAGCGGGGGTTGGCGCTCATCCAATCCCCAACAAGGTGCTCTGGGCGGAGCGTGGGAAGGATCCCGATCATTACGATCGCTGTGCCCTGAGAGATCGCGCGCTCGTTCGCGTGATTGAGTGCACCGCGCAGGCGGGTCTCTAATTCGAAGAACGCCGCTCCGCTCATCGGGACAGGGGAGACGTTCATCTCGATGTTGTACTTCGCCAGTTCGGTCTGGAAGGCAGGATCTGCGATGGCTTCGAGCACCTCGGCATTCTTCATCGCCGGATCAAGGGCTGAATCCACGAGGTTCAGCTCGATCTCGAGGCCGGCGAGCGAGGCGGAATCTTCGAACCGGTGATGGCTGAGCATTTGCGCAAACACATCGAGGCAGCGGCGCACCTTGTGACGGTACGCCAGTCGATCCTCACGGGTGAAACTGTGCGACTGAATGTCGTCTCCCATGGCCCCTCCTTTGCGGAAATGTAACCTATTCCACCATCAAACCTGATCTCGCGTACGAAAAAAGTGAAAACGAGGTGCAAATAGGCGGTTTGGTCACGTTTTCCCGCCTTGACGCAGTCAAAAACAATCTGTATTATTTCATACATCAGAAAGAGAATTCCATATCGCGAAAGAAGCGATATGGTTCCTTTAGAGCGGGTCAACCGCTCATAATCCGTCCGTCATCACTCAAAGGAGAAGATGTGACCCAGCCTCGATACACAGTGAACTGCTCCATCCTGCTCACTGATCTTCCTCTTCTTGAGCGCCCGGCCGCGGCTCGTGCTGCTGGCTTCGATGGTGTTGAGTTCTGGTGGCCCTTTGCCACCTCGACCCCCGCCCAAGATGAGATCGACGCCTTCGTTTCCGCCATCAAGAACGCAGGTGTGCAGCTCACCGGTCTGAACTTCAACGCCGGCGACATGCCTGGCGGTGACCGCGGACTCGTGTCGTGGCCCGCGCGCAGCCAGGAATTCCGCGACAACCTCGACGTCGTCACCCGCATTGGTGAAGCGACCGGAGCCCGCGGCTTCAACGCCCTGTACGGCAACCGCGTCGAAGGCGAAGACCCCGAGGTTCAGGACGCCATCGGTGCCGAGAACCTTGCCCTGGCCGCCCAAGCAGTTGCCCGCATTGGTGGCACCGTGCTCGTTGAGCCGGTGAGCGGAACCCCCGCCTACCCGCTGAAGACCGCAGCCGACGCCATCGCCGTCATCGACCGCGCCGGTGAAGACAACATCGGCCTCCTCTTCGACGTGTTCCACCTGACCGTCAACGGTGACGATGTCGACGCCGCCCGCAAGGCATATGCCGACCGCATCGCCCATGTACAAATCGCCGACGCCCCGGGCCGCGACCAGCCTGGCACCGGCAACGCCCCTGTTCGCCGCTGGATCGACGATCTCGTTGCCGGTGGCTACGACGGCTGGATCGGGCTGGAGTACAAGCCCGCATCCGACGAATCTATCGCTGACCCATTCGCCTGGCTGCCCGCGAACGAGCGCGGCCTCAACTCCTAAGAAGGATTAACCATGACAAACATTGCATTTATCGGACTTGGAATCATGGGCGCGCCAATGGCGGTGCACCTGCAAAACGCTGGTTTCAACGTCACCGGCCGCAACCGCAGCCCGAAGTACGACGACCTCATCGCCGCTGGCGGTAAGGGATCGGAGTCGACCGCTGAGGCCGTAGCCGACGCTGACATCATCGCGATCATGGTGCCGGACTCGCCCGACGTAGCCGGTGTGCTGCGCGATGAGGAAGACGGTGTGTTCAAGCACGCCAAGGAAGGCGCCCTCATCATCGACTTCTCCTCGATCCGACCCGACGTGGCCGCAGAACTGGCCGCCGAGGCGAAGGAAAAGGGCTTCCGCATGCTCGATGCCCCCGTCTCCGGTGGCGAGCCGGGCGCGATCAACGCGACCCTGTCGATCATGGTCGGTGGCGACAAGGCCGACTTCGACGCAGCCAAGCCCGTGTTCGACGCTGTCGGTAAGACGATCGTGCACGTAGGCCCCGCTGCCTCCGGCCAGACCGTCAAGGCCGCGAACCAGCTCATCGTTGCCACGAACATCCAGGCGCTTTCCGAGGCGATCCTCTTCCTCGAAGCCTATGGAGTGGACCTCCCCGCAGCCGTTGAGGTGCTCGGTGGTGGGCTCGCCGGCTCGGCCGTGCTCAACCAGAAGGCACAGAAGATCCTCGACCGCGAGTTCTCGCCCGGTTTCCGCATCGACCTGCACCACAAGGACATGGGCATCGTCACCTCCGCTGCTCGCGAGGCTGGCGTTCCCCTCCCCGTGGGCGCGACGATCGCTGAGCTCATGGCCTCGGCCCGCGCACAGGGTGACGGCGACCTCGACCACTCGGGTCTTTTCCGCACCACCGCGCGCCTTGGTGGCAAGAACGACTAATCCACCCACGACGACTTACGAAGGAGGCTAGAAGACATGGCACGAATGCGTGCAGTCGACGCCGCTGTGGCGATTCTGGCTAAGGAAGGTGCCACCCAAACGTTTGGGCTCCCCGGCGCCGCGATCAACCCGTTCTATTCCGCGATGCGGGACCACGGGGGAATCAAGCACATTCTCGCCCGCCACGTCGAGGGTGCCTCGCATATGGCCGATGGGTACTCCCGTACCCACCCAGGC
>CAYVDF010000042.1:11103-12484 GCA_964450475.1 uncultured Pseudactinotalea sp. | reverse complement strand
CAGCGGTTAATCTCGCACTCGCGGGTGTTGGCTGGGTCGCCGCAGGCATGACTAGCGGATTGACGGCGTTTTTCTTCTTCTCCCTCGCCATCACCAACGCGTTGCTCGCCGCGTTCAATCTCCTTCCCGCAGCGCCACTCGATGGGGGCAAGGTCGCCGAGGCCGCCATCTGGAAAATAACCGGCAACCGCCTCACGGGCATGCGCGCAACCGGCAGGATCGGGCAGGTCATTGCCGTGCTCACGGCGGTTGCGTTCGTTGCGTGGCCGTACTACACCGGTCGAACCGACCCGTTCAACGTCATGATCGGGATCATCATCGCGATGGTGATCTGGCGCGGGGCGAGCCAGACCCTCGCGGCTGCGAAGATTCGTGCCGGCACGCAAAGCTTTCAGCTCCAGCCCTACCTCCTGCGCGCCGGGCACGTCGGACCCCACGCCGCGATCGGTCAGATCACGTGGCTGCCAACGCTCGTCGCTGGCATGGGCGCCTCGGGCATGGAGTACGGCATCATTGATCGCGCCGCCTACGACGCAGTGCCCGAAGCCCAGCGCATGAACACCCCCGTCACCGCGGCCGTCAAGCGAGCAACGGTGCACCGAGTAACGGCCTCTGCGGGAACCGACGCCATCACCCAGATCGCCCAAGGCCTGAACGCCGCGGCCCACGTCTTCGTGCTCGACCCATCAGCCGGGATCCCGAGCCAGCCGGGGGAGATCTGGCTCATCGACGTCGATAAGGTTCTCGCCGAGCTGAAGCGCCGAGGCACCTAAGGAGTAGGCACCCTTGTAGAATTGAGCGTCGTGACTACTTCTGCCGCCGGTGCTGCGTTTCGCACCGGACCATTCCGCTCTGGGGATCGCGTGCAACTCACCGACTCCAAGGGCCGCATGTCCACCCTCACCCTCGTTGAGGGAGAGACTCTGCACACCCACAAGGGCTCTCTCCCGCACAGCGACCTCATCGGAAAACCCGAAGGGTCCGTGGTCACGACATCGACGGGAACCGAGTTTCTCGCGCTGCGCCCGCTGCTGTCGGATTACGTCCTGTCGATGCCGCGAGGCGCGACGATCATTTATCCCAAAGACGCCGCCCAGATTGTCACGATGGCTGACATCTTCCCCGGCGCTCGCGTGCTCGAAGCAGGGGTGGGCTCGGGTGGGTTGACCCTGTCGCTGCTGCGCGCCGTTGGGGACTCCGGGCACCTGCACAGCATCGAACGGCGTGAGGATTTCGCGGAGGTAGCGCGCGGCAACGTAGAAATTTTTTTTGGCGCACCCCACCCAGCGTGGGAACTCAGCATTGGTGATTTCGCCGACGTAGCGCTCGCGCTACCGGCGCACTCGATCGACCGCATCGTGCTCGACATGCTCGTAGGTCC
>CAYVDF010000042.1:8044-11093 GCA_964450475.1 uncultured Pseudactinotalea sp. | reverse complement strand
GCCGCGCATGCACTCACTCCAGGCGGGGTGCTGTGCATCTATGTTGCGACAACGACCCAGATGGCCCGCGTCGTTGAGGCGCTCAAAGACGACGAGCGCTGGACCGAGCCAGACTCTTGGGAGACCATCGTGCGCGGGTGGCACCTTGAAGGCCTCGCAGTGCGCCCGGAGCACCGGATGGTTGGGCACACCGGCTTCCTGATCACCACCCGCCGCCTAGCACCCGGTGTCATCCCACCAACGCGACACCGCCGCCCCGCACCCGGGGCCTACACCGAGGCACTGCCCGAGGTGGACCCTGAGGTGCTCGCTCGTGACATGAAGGAACAAGCAGTGCCTGCGAAGAAGCTGCGCCGAGCTCGCCGTAGCCAAGATGCGACGATCGCAGCGCAGCGCGCGACCAGAGACTCAGGCGAGGAGATCCGCAACTCCCTAGAGCGGCCACCTAGTGGACGCCTTAGCGACCGCGGCGAGTAATTCACCTATCGTTAAACGTGGAGGCAGATATGAGTAGTGAAATTCCTGGACGGGTCGGCGCTGAGGAGACCCCTGCCTCCGTGCTTACCGCCGAAGATGTTGACAAGCTCCGCAAGGATGCCATGGCGCTCGCGGCCAAGAACGACCGCCTCGTCAACGCCCTGACCCAAGCGCGCAGCCAACTCCTCGACCTGCGCGAACAGGTCGAGGAGATGACCAAGCCGCCGAGTTCCTACGCCATTTTCCTCGCTGCACACCCCGACCGCACGGTCGATGTGCTCTCCTCGGGCCGCAAACTTCGCCTCGCCACGACCCGCGATATCGCGACCCAATCGCTGCGCGCTGGCCAAGAACTACGCGTCAACGAGGCGATGGTGGTCGTCGGCGTCGGCGGATACGAAGACACCGGCGAGATCGTCACCGTCAAGGAGCACCTTGACCCCGAGCGCGTGCTCGTGGTCGGTCGCTCCGATGACGAGCGTGTCCTGCGCCTGTCGGGTGACCTGCGCAAGGAGAAAGTTCGGGTCGGCGATGCGCTGACCGCTGATGTGCGCGCGGGCTTCGTGTACGAAAAGATTGACCGCTCCGAGGTCGAAGAACTCATGCTCGAAGAAGTCCCCGACGTCACGTATACCGATATCGGCGGGCTCGCCGATCAGATCGAGCAGATCCGCGACGCGGTCGAACTGCCATTCCTTCACCCCGAGCTCTACCGCGAGCACGGCCTCAAGCCCCCGAAAGGGCTCCTGCTCTATGGCCCGC
The DNA here is from genome assembly GCA_964450475.1 of uncultured Pseudactinotalea sp. GTDB lineage: Bacteria > Actinomycetota > Actinomycetes > Actinomycetales > Beutenbergiaceae > HY158. The sequence goes on along the minus strand of CAYVDF010000042.1, from coordinate 9,854 downwards.
CGGGATGCGGAAAGACCCTCATCGCCAAGGCCGTCGCTAACTCCCTCGCCGAAGCCTCCCTCGGCCTGGCATCGCAGGAGCGCATGCCTGGGCGCGCGCAGCGCTCGTACTTTCTCAACGTCAAAGGCCCCGAGCTCCTCAACAAGTATGTCGGAGAAACCGAGCGCCACATCCGCCTGATCTTTGCCCGCGCCCGGGAGAAGGCCCAGCAGGGGATCCCCGTCGTTGTGTTCTTTGACGAGATGGAATCACTGTTCCGCACGCGCGGCACCGGAGTGTCCTCCGACGTTGAAACGACAATCGTGCCCCAGCTGCTCGCCGAAATTGACGGCGTGGAGCAGCTCGACAACGTCATCGTCATTGGCGCATCGAACAGGGAAGACATGATCGACCCGGCGATTTTGCGCCCCGGTCGCCTCGACGTCAAAGTGAAAATCGAGCGCCCTGATGCGATCGCGGCGATGGATATTTTCACGAAGTACCTCAACACCGACGTGCCGTTGCACGAGAGCGAAATCGCCGAGCACGGGAGCCCTCAGGCGGCAGTTGATGCGTTGATCCGGGCGACTGTTGAGGCGATGTATGCGACATCGAAGGAAAACGAGTTCATCGAGATCACCTACGCCTCCGGTGATAAAGAGATCCTGTACTTCCGCGACTTCTCCTCGGGTGCGATGATCGCGAACGTCGTTGACCGCGCGAAGAAGGCCGCGATTAAGGATCTCCTTTCAACGGGCGAGCGGGGCGTGCGTCTTGGCCACCTCCTCGCTGCTGTGCGTGAGGAGTTCCGCGAGAACGAGGACCTGCCGAACACCACGAACCCCGACGATTGGGCGCGGGTGTCGGGTAAGAAGGGCGAGCGCATCGTGTTCATCCGCACGATCGTGCAGAAGGGCGTCGATGCCTCGCCGCGGGCGGTGGAGCAGATTTCTCCCACCGGCCAATACTTGTAGGAGGCCGCAATGGTCGTTCGTCGCGTGATGGGGATTGAGACCGAGTACGGAATCGTCGACGTCGACAACCCAGCCGCAAACCCGATGCTCATGAGCGCTCAAGTCGTGACTGCGTATGCGAGCGCTGTGCGCGTCACCGGGCCGGTCATGTGGGATTACTATTCCGAGGATCCCCTCAACGATGCCCGGGGTTTTCGGATTGACCGCGCCAGCGCGCACCCCTCCCAGCTCACCGATGAGGAACCTGTTGTCGACCCACCGGATGTGTGGGGCACGGTGACGGCGCGGGCGCGTGCACCCCAGCGCCCGAGGTCGGAGTGGACGATGAACACCGTGCTCACCAACGGAGCACGTTTCTATGTTGACCACGCGCACCCGGAATACTCCGGCCCCGAGGTGCTCACGCCCCGGGATCTTGTTTTGTGGGACCGCGCCGGTGATGAGATCGCGCTGCGAGCGACCCGGTTGCTCGCGCAGCGCCCTGGAATGCCGCACGTGGCGCTGTATAAGAACAACACCGACGGCAAGGGTGCCTCCTACGGCACGCACGAGAACTATCTCGTCGACCGTGAGGTTCCGTTCGGGCAGATCATTGATTTATTGACGCCGCATTTTGTCACCCGCCCAATTTATTGCGGAGCGGGCCGGGTTGGGCTTGGGCAAAACGGTCAGCGGCCAGGCTTCCAACTGAGCCAGCGTGCCGATTTCATCGAGGCCGAGGTTGGCTTAGAAACCACGCTGCGCCGGCCAATCATCAACACGCGCGATGAGCCGCACGCTGACTCAGACAAGTACCGCCGCCTCCACGTCATCGTTGGGGATGCGAACCTCCTGCAGGTCTCGACGTACTTGAAGGT